>NZ_JBFAKV010000007.1:358282-430552 GCF_040655895.1 Streptomyces sp. NPDC050264 | reverse complement strand
CCCTGCCCACCCCTTTCCGCCCCCCACCCCCACCCCCAAAAAACCCACCCCACCTCCCCCGCGCCCCCCCCCTACCAACCCCCCCCCCGCCCGCTCTGCCGTGCTCGGGAACGACCTCTCAGTCGATGGGGGGCTGCTCCCGGCGCTCCTTCGACGGGGACGCCGGGGTCGGCCCACCGCCCATCGGGCCGAAGTTGCCCATGGCGCCGCTCAGCCCCTTGAGGGCGTCGCCGATCTCGCTGGGGACGATCCAGAGCTTGTTGGCGTCGCCCTCGGCGATCTTCGGCAGCATCTGCAGGTACTGGTAGGCGAGGAGCTTCTGGTCCGCGTCGCCCGCGTGGATGGACTCGAAGACCGTACGGATGGCCTGCGCCTCACCCTCCGCGCGGAGGGCTGCCGCCTTGGCCTCACCCTCGGCCCGGAGGATCGCGGACTGCTTCTCGCCCTCGGCCGTGAGGATCTGGGACTGCCGGATGCCTTCGGCGGTGAGGATCGCGGCGCGCTTGTCACGGTCGGCGCGCATCTGCTTCTCCATCGAGTCCTGGATGGAGGTGGGCGGCTCGATCGCCTTGAGCTCGACGCGGTTGACGCGGATGCCCCACTTGCCGGTGGCCTCGTCGAGGACGCCCCGCAGGGCCGCGTTGATCTCCTCGCGGGAGGTCAGGGTCCGCTCGAGGTCCATGCCGCCGATGATGTTGCGCAGGGTCGTCACCGTGAGCTGCTCGATGGCCTGGATGTAGCTGGCCACTTCGTAGGTGGCCGCCCTGGCGTCCGTCACCTGGTAGTAGATGACGGTGTCGATGTTGACGACCAGGTTGTCCTGGGTGATCACCGGCTGCGGCGGGAACGGCACGACCTGCTCGCGCAGGTCGATGCGGTTGCGGATGGAGTCGATGAAGGGGACGACGATGTTGAGGCCCGCGTTGAGGGTGCGGGTGTACCGGCCGAAGCGTTCCACGATGGCCGCGCTCGCCTGTGGGATGACTTGAATGGTCTTGATCAGGGCGATGAAGACCAACACCACCAGAATGATCAGGACGATGATGATCGCTGACATCGCGTCTCCTGTGCCCTTCGTGCCGTCGTCATTCCGGCGCCGTCGCGCCGGAAGATCATGGGTTCCTGCTGATCGAGTCTGTCAGAACCGCCCATGTGGCGGGGGAAGTTCAGGTCACCCGCGGCCTCACATGACGATCGCCGTGGCCCCCTCGATGTCGATCACGTCGACCTGACGGCCCGGTTCGTACACCGCGTCGCCGTCGAGCGTGCGGGCCGACCAGATCTCACCGCCGAGCTTGATCCGGCCACCGCTCGCGTCGACGCGCTCGACCACGACGGCCTGTTTGCCCTTCAGGGCGTCAATACCGGTCGCCAGTACGGGCTGTTGTGCGCGCTGGCGTGCGGCGATGGGCCGTACGACAGCGATCAGCGCGCACGAGACCACGGCGAAGACAAGGACCTGGAGGATCACCCCGCCGCCGAGTCCGGCCGTCACGGCGCCGGCGACGGCACCCACGGACAACATGCCGAGTTCGGGCATCGCGGTGATGACGAGCGGGATTCCGAGTGCGGCCGCCCCGATCAGCCACCACACCCATGCATCGATGTCTGCCACCCGGTCATGGTAGATCCGCGGACGGCCGTGCCGACAGGGGACGATCGGACCGGGCGATCCGACGCGGGCGTCAGCTCAGGGGGAGGCCCGTCGCGGTCCAGCGGTCGTTCCGCTGCTCGACGACCAAGGGGAGCCCGAAGCAGCGGGAGAGGTTGCGGGAGGTGAGCTCCAGCTCGAGGGGGCCCGCGGCGAGGACCTTGCCCTGGCGGATCATCAGGACGTGCGTGAAGCCGGGGGCGATCTCCTCGACATGGTGCGTGACCATGATCATCGAGGGGGCGATCGGGTCGCGGGCGAGGCGGCCGAGGCGGCGTACGAGATCCTCGCGGCCGCCGAGGTCGAGGCCCGCGGCGGGCTCGTCCAGGAGGAGCAGCTCGGGGTCGGTCATCAGGGCGCGGGCGATGAGGGTGCGCTTGCGCTCGCCCTCGGAGAGCGTCCCGAACTTGCGGTCCAGGTACTCGCTCATCCCGAGGCGGTCGAGGAAGGCGCGGGCGCGCTGCTCGTCGATGTCCTCGTACTGCTCCTGCCAGCCCGCCGTCATGCCGTACGCGGCGGTGAGCACGGTCTGCAGGACGGTCTGGCGCTTGGGCAGCTTCTCGGCCAGGCCGTTGCCGGCGATGCCGATGCGCGGGCGCAGTTCGAAGACGTCCGTGCCGGGCCTGCCGAGGGTCTCGCCGAGGATGGTGGCGGTGCCGCTGCTCGGGAAGAGGTAGCTCGAGGCGATGTTCAGGAGGGTGGTCTTGCCCGCGCCGTTGGGTCCGAGGATGACCCAGCGCTCACCCTCCTTCACCGACCAGGAGACCTGGTCCACCAGAGCCCGGCCCTCGCGGACCACGGATACGTCCTCCAGCTCCAGCACATCGCTCATGAGCGCGTTGTCTCCCATTGCAGTCTCGGCCGTCTCGCGTGCGTCCGTAGAGGTTCGGCTTGTTCGGCGCTGGACGCAGCCCCCGAGGAAAACTTACGCCACTGGTCCGGTCGTCCATTCCATCGGTCGGGGTTTTGGTGTCATCCGGGGCTTCTAAGGTGGGACGCATGCTCTCGGAACCACGCTCTGGACGTCTCGCGGCTTGGGGAAATGCCCTTTTGGCCGGGTTTATTGCGCCTGATGACGCGGTGCTCGCGATCGTCGGGGAGGACGCGGTGCACCGCGTCGAGGGAGTCCCCGGGGAGGCGGGCCCGGTCGGGCTGACGCTCGCGCTCGGGCGGCTGCGCACTCTCGGTGTGAGTGGGCTGCGGGTCGCACTGCCCGCGCCGGGGCATCCGCTGGGGCTGAGCGGCCCCGCTGAGTTCAACGCGCGGGCCGTGGACGCCGAGGAGGCGGTCGTCTGCTTCGGGGCGGCGCTCGGGCTGGTTCCGGAGGTGTACGAGGCCGGCCCGGACGGCGATGTCCACGTCGAGGTGGTGTGGCACTGTCTGCCGGTGCGGGAGGCCCCGCCCGCGGATGTGCCGTCCCTCGGCGAGGCCGAGCGGGAACTGGCGGAGGCCCTGCGGGAGGCCACGGAGGCGCTGACGCGGCTGGACGTGGCCGGATCGGGGCCGGTGGCCGAGGCCGCCATAGACGCGTACCGGGCCCGGGCCGAGCGGGGGCGGGAGGTGTTGGCACCCGGGTATCCGCCGCGCGCCGTGCGGGTGCTCGAACTGGCGCAGCGGGTGAAGCTGCTGGTCGAGGTGGCGTACGAGAGCGGGCACGGCGGGGCCGTGAGCGCGTCGGAGATGGGGGCCCGGGCGGTGGCGCTCCGGCCGGTGGAGCGGACGGCCCGGCGGGCGCAGGTCGCGGCGTACAACGCGTTCGTGGAGGAGCGGGAGCGAGGGTGAGCCCCGGTCCGCGCACACCGGAGCCCCGCGGACGTTCGTCCGCGGGGCTCCGGTGTGCCTGTTCGGCGGAGAACCTCAGTCGTTCGCCGTGGTGTTGCCGAAGGTCGGGTTCAGCAGACCGATGACGTTGACCGAGTCGCCCGTGATGTTCACCGGGATGTGGACCGGCACCTGGGCCTGGTTGCCCGAAACGACGCCCGGGGACGTCGTGGCCGCACCCTGGGCCCCGGCGTCGGCGACCGCGGCACCGGCCGAGGCACCCGCGGCGACACCGGCGACGGCTACGGCCAGAGCGGCCTTCTTGGCGATGTTCATGAGAAGTGTTCCTCCAGATGGTGCGTTCCGGCCCCAAAGGCGAGCCGCACGGTGAGCAACGTCCCGGCCGCGCCGGCGCAACGGGCGGGCTCCGCGATACGCCCGATCGGATCAATCGGCCCCGGAACCGCCCGGCGCCCCGGTCGAGAGGCGAACAACAGACCGGCCCCCCGGGGCGTGCCCGGGAGGCCGGTGGTCCTGGGGACCCTGAGCTTGTGTCAGCCGTTCAGGCCGACGTTGCCGAAGGCCGGGTTCAGCACGCCGATGACGTTCACGCTGTTGCCCACCGCGTTCACCGGGATGTGGATCGGGGCCTGGACCAGGTTGCCCGAGCCGACGCCCGGCGAGTGCACGGCCTTGCCGTTCGCGTGCGCACCGTCAGTGGCGGAGGCGAGACCGGCACCGGCGGCGACCAGGCCACCGGCGACGAGGGTGACAGCCGCGGCCTTCTTCAGGTTCTTCACTTCTGGATCCTCCTTGCGATTGCCGCGGCCAGCCGCCGCAGCACGCACTGGAGAACGCGGCGGGGTCCGGCAGGTTGCGCCGGACGGGGGACGAATACACGACAGTATGAATCTCTCACCGGAAGGGAACCGTCCCCGCTGACGTGCAGTAGTGCGCCGGAGCGCGGCAGGTCAGCCCGCGGCGCCGTGCCGGACGGCCCAGAGGGCCGCCTGGGTCCGGTCCGCCAGGTCGAGCTTCATCAGGATGTTCGACACATGGGTCTTCACCGTCTTCTCGGAGAGGACGAGGGCGCGGGCGATCTCCCGGTTCGACCGGCCGTCGGCGATCAGGCCGAGGACCTCGCGCTCGCGCTCGGTGAGGGAACCGCCCCTCCCCTGGCCGCCGTTCGTCACTTCCTGGGAGAGCAGGGCGCCCGCCACCTCGGGCTGGAGCAGGATGTGGCCCGCGTGGACGGAGCGGATGGCGCCGGCCAGGGCGTCGGGGTCGACGTCCTTGTACACGTACCCGGCGGCTCCGGCGCGCAGGGCCGGGACCACGGTGCGCTGTTCGGTGAAGCTGGTCACGATCAGCACCCGGGCGGGGTTGGCCAGTTCGCGGAGTCTGCGCAGCGCGTCGACGCCGTCCATGCCCGGCATCTTCACGTCCATGAGCACGACGTCGGGCCGCAGCTCCTCGGCGCGGTCCACCCCTTCGGCACCGTCCGCGGCCTCGCCGACGACCTCGATGTCGTCCTGAACCTCCAGGAACGTCCGCAGGCCGCGGCGGACCACTTGGTGGTCGTCGACCAGAAGCACCTTGATTGGGTCAGCCACCGGGGACCTCCATGTCGATCGTGGTGCCCTTGCCGGGCTCCGATTCCACTGTGAGCCGGCCGCCGACACCGCTGGAGCGGTCGCGCATGGAGACCAGGCCCAGGTGGCGGCCCGCTCGGCGGATCGCCTTCGGGTCGAAGCCCTCGCCGTCGTCGGTGACGCGCAGGGCGGCTCCCGCGCCGCGCTTGTCGACCGTCACCTGGACGTGCTCCGCGCCGGAGTGGCGCAGCGCGTTGTGCAGCGCTTCCTGGGCGACGCGCAGCATCGCCTCCTCCTGTGCGGCGGGCAGCGCCCTGATGCCGCCGGTGGCGAAGGTGACGCGGGCGGCGTGGGCGCGGTCCAGGACCTGGATCTGCGTACGGAGTGTGGCGACCAGGCCGTCCTCGTCGAGGGCGGCGGGGCGCAACTCCACGACCGCCGCGCGCAGTTCCTCCGTGGCCTCGGCGGCGAGCTCCACGACGTGCCGCAGCTCGCCCTTGGCGCGCGCGGGGTCGCGGTCCATCAGTGTGGCCGCGGCCTGGGCGGTCAGGCGCAGGGAGAACAGCTTCTGGCTGACGGCGTCGTGCAGTTCGTGGGCGAGCCGGGAGCGCTCCTCGGCGATGGTGAGCTCGCGGCTGCGCTCGTAGAGCCGGGCGTTGGTCAGGGCGATCGCGGCGTGCTGGGCGAGGATCCGGAGCAGTTCCTCGTCCTCCTGTGTGAAGCCGCAGCCTCCTTGCGGCTTGGGGCACCTCTTGTTCGCGAGGAAGAGCGCGCCGATCGTCTCGTCGCCGTCCTTGATGGGCAGGCCCAGGAAGTCGGACATGTCCGGGTGGGCGGAGGGCCAGCCTTCGAAGCGCGGGTCCTTGCGGACGTCGGCGAGGCGCTCCGTGCGCGCCTCGCGCAGCATCGCGGCGAGGATGCCGTGCTGTCGCGGCAGCGGGCCGATGGCCTTCCACTGCGCGTCGCTGACGCCGTCGACGACGAACTGGGCGAAGCCGCCGTGGTCGTCGGGGACTCCGAGCGCCGCGTACTCGGCGTCGAGCAGCTCGCGCGCCGAGGCGACGATCGTCTTGAGGACGTCGCGCACCTCCAGGTGCCTGCTCATGGCCAGCAACGCGGCGCTCACCGCGGCCAGTCCCGTCCGTGGGCCGTGACTCATGGCCTCACCGTACCGGCGGGGTGTGACAGGGCGGATCCGTCCTGTGGGGGCGGCCGGCCAGGGCCCTGGACGTAGGCCGAAGGTCCTTGGGATGTTGCGGCCCGCGCACGAGGTGCCGCGGGCCCTCGCGTTCCTACGTTGGTGGCAGCACGCAAGGACGGCAGGGCACCGGCAGATCAAGGGGACGGTTCGGATGGCGGTAGCGATCATCACGGGGGCTTCGCGGGGGTTCGGGCGGGCGCTGGCCACGGCGCTGGCCGAGCGGGGCTGGGATCTCGTCCTGGACGCGCGGTCGGCGCAGCCGCTGGAGGAGGTCGCCGCCGCCTTGCGCAAGGGGGGGCGGAACGGTGACGGCCTTGCCCGGCGACGTCGCCGACGGCGGGCACCGGGCCGAACTGATCGCCGCCGCTTGGGAGTCGGGGGGCCTTGATCTGCTGGTGAACAACGCGGGGGTGCTGGGTGTGGCGCCCCTGGTGTCGCTGGAGCAGCATCCGCTCAACGATTTCCGGGCGGCGCTGGAGATCAATGTGGTGGCGCCGCTGGGCCTGCTCCAGGAGGCACTGCCGCTGTTGCGCGAGGCGCCGGCCGGGGCGGTAATCAACCTGAGTTCGGACGCGGCCGCGGAGGCGTACGGCACGTGGGGTGGTTACGGGGCGACGAAGGCGGCCCTCGACCAGTTGTCGGCGGTGCTCGCGGTGGAGGAGCCCGGTCTGCGGGTGTGGGCGGTGGACCCGGGCGGGATGCGGACGGACATGCTGGCGGCCGCGGAGCCGGACGAGGACCTGGGCGGGGTGCCGCGCCCCGAGGACGTGGTCCCCGCCTTTCTGCGCCTGCTGGATCAGCGGCCCGCGAGCGGGCGGTACGCGGCGCCTTCCTTGCTGGAGTCCCGATGACGCTCGCGCTGCGGGTCCCGGAGGAGCTGTCGGCGCGGGTCCCGGCCGAGCAGCGGGGGCCGGGCCGGGACAGATCGTCGGTGCGTCTTCTGGTGTCGCGCGGCACGGCGGTCGTCCACCGGCGGTTCGCCGAGCTGCCGGGCGAGCTGCGGGCCGGGGACCTGCTCGTCGTGAACACCTCGCCCACGCTGGCGGCTGCCGTGGACGGAGTGCTCGGGCACGCGCGCGTGGTGGTGCATTTCTCCACCCGTGGCGATGACGGGCGCTGGGCGGTCGAGCTGCGGGAGCCGGATGTGCGGGGCACCACGGGCCCGCGTCCGGGCGGGCCCGCGGGTGCGGAGGTGGTGCTTCCGGGCGGCGTGGGAGTGGTGTGGGACGAGCCCGTCGCGGCGGGTTCGGAGCGGCTGTGGTGGGTGCGGGTGACCGGGGACGTGCCGGCCCTGCTGCGGCGGTACGGGCGGCCGATCCGCTACGCGTACACGGCGCGGGACCAGCCGCTGTCCGCGTATCAGACCGTGTTCGCGCTGCCGTACGCGGACGGGGCGGGCAGCGCCGAGATGCCGAGTGCTGCGCGGCCCTTCACGGAGCGGATGGTGGCGGGGCTTGTGAGCCGGGGTGTGCAGTTCGCGCCGATCACGCTGCATACAGGGGTGGCGTCCGCGGAGGCGCACGAGCCGCCTTATAGGGAGCGGTTCGGGGTGCCGGAGTCGTCGGCGCGGCTCATCAACGCGGCGCGGGCGGGAGGGCGCAGGGTGGTCGCCGTGGGGACGACCGCCGTGCGGGCCGTCGAGTCGGCGGTCGGTGATGACGGGGTGGTGCGGGCGGCGCGTGGCTGGACCGAGCTCGTCGTGACGCCGGAGCGCGGGGTGCGGGTGGTGGACGGGCTGCTGACCGGGCTGCACGAGCCGGAGGCCTCGCACCTTCTGATGCTGGAGGCGGTCGCGGGGCGGGCGGCGGTGAGCCGTACGTACGAGGAGGCGCTGCGGGGGCTCTACCTGTGGCACGAGTTCGGCGATGTGCACCTCATCCTTCCGGAGGAGAGGCCTCACGCTGTGCGTTGCAATGGCAACTGCACGTGAGATCGGCGGTGACGGCATGTGACGCCGCGCATAGGGCGCACATCACGTACGAAGGGTCCTAGTTGAGGAGTGCGGGACCTAGGTCCTGAGGCTGTGCGGGGGCTGGGAGTCGCGAGGCGGCTCTCGGCCCCCTTTTGCGTGCCTCTGATCCACTACCCGGCTTCGTACGTCACACCTTTGCCACGGAATTTTGCGGCCGCTAACAATGGCCCCCGTCGCTCAACGCCGACCGGTTCTACCCGGGGCGTTCGTGTCCCAAACACGGCTCGTCCGATTCGGTCGGTGAGCGGCTCCGTTCTCCGAGAGGTCCCCGTCTCCATGTCCAAGCACAGCTTCCCCGGCCATAGTCAGCTCACCCGGGCTCACAAGGTCTCGATGGCCGGTGTCGCCGCCCTCGGTGCCGCCGCCCTCGCGGTGACGCTGGTGCCGGCGCACGACTCGCAGGCGCAGGCGCAGAGCGAGACGGTCGCCGCCGCTCCGGTCGCCTTCACGACGAACGCGGGCACGCAGCAGATCAAGGACGTACAGGCGAGCGTCACCGACCAGCAGGCCGGCGCGTCGGAGAAGGCCAAGCAGGCCGCCGCGAAGATCAAGGCGCAGCAGGAGGCCGAGGCGAAGAAGAAGGCCGACGCCGAGGCGAAGGCCAAGGCCGACGCGGACGCCAAGGCGAAGGCCGACGCGGACGCGAAGGCGCAGAAGGAGCGCGAGGCCAAGGAGGCCGCCTCCCGCGCCGCCGCCCGCACGCCGGTCTACGCCAACAACCTGGACGGCTGGATCAAGCAGTCCCTCGACATCATGAAGGCCAAGGGCATCCCGGGTACGTACAACGGGCTCTACAGCAACATCATGCGCGAGTCCACGGGCAACCCGAGCGCCATGAACGGCTGGGACGTCAACGCCCAGAACGGCACGCCGTCGATCGGCCTGCTGCAGGTCATCCAGCCGACGTTCGACGCGTACCACGTCGACGGCACCTCGACGGACATCTACAACCCGGTCGCCAACATCACGGCCGCCGCGAACTACGCGGCCGACAAGTACGGCTCGATCGACAACGTGAACAGCGCGTACTGAGACGCATTGCCGGGACCTCTGGGTCCGGAACTCGCTGAACCCCCCACGCCAGTGAAGGGCGGCACCCCCACGAGGGTGCCGCCCTTCACTGGCGTTCGGCCGTACGTGCTTACTTGCGCATGACCTCGGGCTCGTGGCGGCGCAGCAGCCGGGCGACCGCGAAGCCGCAGATCACGCCGAGCGCGATCAGGACCGTGAGGTTGAGGCCCCACTGGCCGACCGAGTGCTCCCACAGCGGGTCGAGGTCGTTCGGCTTCTGCGGGTCCCACGGCGGCATCAGATGGGCCAGGTCCAGCGTGGCCCCGGCCGCGCCGATCGCCCAGCGGGACGGCATCAGCCACGCGAACTGCTCCAGGCCGATCGATCCGTAGATCTGGAAGAGGACGCCGGTGAAGACGACCTGGACGATGGCGAACATGACGAGCAGCGGCATCGTCTTCTCGGAGGTCTTCACCAGCGAGGAGATCACCAGGCCGAACATCATCGACGTGAAGCCGAGCGCGATGATCGAGATGCACAGTTCGATCGCGGGCGGCATCAGCAGGCCTTCCTTGGGAAGCTCCCGCGGGGTGAAGCCGATGGCGCAGATGATGACGCCCTGGATGGCCGTGATGAAGCCGAGGACGATGACCTTGGACATCAGGTACGCGGACCGGGACAGGCCGGTGGCGCGCTCCCGCTCGTAGATGACCCGCTCCTTGATCAGCTCACGGACCGAGTTGGCGGCGGCCGAGAAGCACATGCCGACCGCGATGATCAGCATGATCGTGCCCGCGTCGCCGTTGAACTTGGACGGCGGTTTGGGCGGGGCCAGGCCGAAGTCGGCCGGGATGACCACGGAGACGATGCCGAGGACCGCGGGCAGGATCACCATCAGGCCCATGAAGCCCTTGTCGGACGCGATCACCGACACGTAGCGGCGGATCAGCGTGAAGAGCTGGGAGCCCCACGGCTGCGGTTTCGGCGGCTTGATCGCGGCGGGCGGTGGCATCTGCACCGACTGCGCGGCCACGGCGTCGATGTCGGCCGCGTACATCTGGTAGTGCTGCGAGCCCTTCCAGCGGCCCGCCCAGTCGTAGTCGCGGTAGTTCTCGAACGCCGAGAACACGTCGGCCCACGTCTCGTAGCCGAAGAAGTTGAGCGCTTCTTCCGGCGGGCCGAAGTACGCCACCGCACCGCCCGGCGCCATCACGAGCAGCTTGTCGCAGATCGCGAGTTCGGCTACGGAGTGGGTGACGACGAGGACCGTGCGGCCGTCGTCGGCGAGGCCGCGGAGCAGCTGCATGACGTCGCGGTCCATGCCCGGGTCGAGGCCGGAGGTCGGCTCGTCCAGGAAGATCAGCGACGGCTTGGTCAGCAGCTCCAGGGCGACGGAGACGCGCTTGCGCTGGCCACCGGAGAGGGAGGTGACCTTCTTCTCCTTGTGGATGTCCAGCTTCAGCTCGCGCAGCACCTCGTCGATGCGCTGCTGGCGCTCCTGCTCGCTGGTGTCCGCGGGGAAGCGGAGCTTGGCGGCGTACTTGAGCGCCTTCTTGACGGTCAGCTCCTTGTGCAGGATGTCGTCCTGCGGGACCAGACCGATGCGCTGACGCAGCTCGGCGAACTGCTTGTACAGGTTCCGGTTGTCGTAGAGGACGTCACCCTGGTTGGCGGGGCGGTAGCCCGTGAGTGCCTTGAGGAGCGTCGACTTGCCGGAGCCCGACGGGCCGATGACGGCGACCAGCGACTTCTCCGGGACGCCGAAGGAGACGTCCTTGAGGATCTGCTTGCCGCCGTCGACGGTGACCGTCAAGTGCCGTGCGGAGAAGGAGACTTCACCGGTGTCGACGAACTCCTCGAGGCGGTCGCCGACGAGGCGGAACGTGGAGTGGCCGACGCCGACGATGTCGTTCGGGCCGAGCAGGGCGGAGCCGCCCTTGGGGATCGGCTGACCGTTGACGTACGTGCCGTTGTGCGAGCCGAGGTCGCGGATCTCGGAGCGGCCGTCGGGGGTCGCGTGGAACTCGGCGTGCAGTCGCGAGACCTGCAGGTCCGAGACGACCAGCTCGTTCTCCAGCGCGCGGCCGATGCGCATGACGCGGCCGAGCGAGAACTGGTGGAACGTGGTCGGGCTGCGGTCGCCGTAGACCGGCGGTGCCCCCGCGGCGCCACCGGCTCCCTGCGGAGAGGGCACGTTCTGCTGCGGCACCTTCTGTACCGACGGCTGCTGGTGCTGCTGCGGCTGCTGCTGCTGCCAGGCCTGCTGCTGCGGTTGCTGCTGAGGCATCTGCGGCTGCTGCTGAGGCCAGCCGGGCGCGCCGCCCTGCGGTTGCTGCTGCGGCGCCGGCTGCTGCGCCAGGCCCGCGGCCTGCTGCTGCGCCTGGTGCGGCGAGGCCACGGCGGCGGCCTGGGCGCTGCCCTGCACGTTCACGCGCGGGCCGTCGGTCGAGTTGCCCAGGTGCACCGACGAGCCGGGGCCGATCTCCATCTGATGGATCCGCTGGCCCTGGACGAACGTGCCGTTGGTCGAGCCGTGGTCCTCGATGACCCAGCTCCGGCCGCCCCAGCTGATCGTGGCGTGCCGCCACGAGACCCTGGCGTCGTCGAGTACGACGTCTCCCCCCGGATCACGACCGAGGGTGTACGACCGGGACGGATCGAGCGTCCAGGTCCTGCCATTCAGTTCCAGTACGAGTTCAGGCACTCCAAGCCCCACTGAGTTGTCCCCCGAAGTTGTGCCCCGTCATGGGGAGTGTAGGGATGTCGAACATCGTGGGGAACTATTTCAGGAACGCCCCCGTGACCGAAAGTCGGGCCTTGCGTCGGAGGTTGTGAAGAGTCTTCGACAGCGCCCGTGCCCGCGCCGTTGACGGCGTAGATACGGCCCCGGAGAGTAGTAAGCGCCCACAACTCCCTACGGATCATGAGCAAATGGGATATCCGGGGTGACGCGGTACGGATCGGGGGGTCCTGATGGTGACCAGCCACGACACGACTCGGCGCGGCGGTGTACCCGTCGGCGATGTACTGCTTTCGGCCATCGCCGCGGTGAGCTGGGCGTTCATCGGGATGGCGGGCGTCGCGGCGCTCGGCCTGCATCTGCTGGACGCCGATTCGGCGGGTTCGCTCGGGCCGATGACGGCCGCCGTGGTGGCGCTGGGCGTCGGGGGCCGCGTGACGCCGTCCGGTGACGTGTCGGCCTTCGGCCTGGCCGGCGCGCAGGCGCACACCGCGATCGACGTCGCGCCCCTGGGCGTGGGCCTGGTGGGCGCGGTGCTGATGAGTTGGTTCTTTCTACGGTCCCTGCGGGCGGCGGGAGTTGAGATCTCCCCCGGTGAACTGGTGGCGCGCGCCGGGGCCGTGGTGGTGCTCTTCGTGGCGATGCTGGGCGGGCTCGCGTGGGCGGGTCACGACATCATCACGATTGACGGTTCGAAGCTGGGGCTGAACGACATTCCGGGCGCCGGCGGCCTGCCGGACGACATCAAGGACAAGCTCCCCGGCGGCGTCGGCGACCTGCTCCCCGACCGGCTCGGCGACCTCGTGCAGGCGAAGGCGACCGTCGGCTTCACGGTGCAGACAGGTGCCACGCTGCTCGGCGGCGCGGCCTTCGTGACCGGAGTACTGCTGATCGCGCTGCTCGCGTCGCGCCGCACTCCCCTGCCGCGCGCCCTCGCCGCGGCGCACCGGGTGGTGCGGCCGGCCGCGTCGGCGCTCGTGACGGTGCTGCTCGTGGCGGTCCTCGCGGGTCTGGCGGCGGCGGTGTACGCGATGATCGGCGACGACCACCCGAAGCGGATCGCGGGAGCGGCGCTGCTCGGCGCGCCCAACGGGGTGTGGCTGGCGGTGCCGCTCGGTCTGTTCGTGCCCTGGGACGGCCAGGCGACGGGCGAGCTCGCGAAGCTGCTCCCCGATCCGCTGGACGATCTGCTCAGCGTGTCGTCGAACCAGCCCGTGACGCTGGGCAGGCTGGCCGAACTCGACGGCAGGGTATGGCTGTTGGCCGTCTCGACTGCGCTGATGATGCTGTTCGCCGGGGTACTCACGGCGGTGCGGACGCCGCTGTCCCGGGGCCGGGGCGGGCCGGCCTTCGCCGGGCGCTGCGCGCTGCGGCTCGGTGTCGTGACGGCGCTCGCGTTGCCGCTCCTGGTGTGGCTGACGGACGTCTCGGCGGACGCGTCCCTGTCGGTGCTCGGCTTCGACGCGTTCGGCGCGGGCATCGAGCTGCACGGGAACCTGGCGATGGCGCTGCTCCTGGGGGCCGCGTGGGGCGCGGTGGCCGGGGCCCTCGGGGCGCTCCTCGCGTCCGCGAGCGGGGCGGCGGGCAGCCGGGTGTCCCCGTGGGCCGCCGCCGCGGGCGGGACGGCCGCGCCGCAGGAACCGTCCCCCGCACCGGACGGCCCGTACCGGACGAGCCGCCCGTACCGTCCGTCGAACGCCGACACGAACCCGTATCTGAAGGCGTACGCCCCCGGGCCGTACGACGCGAACCCGTACGAAGCGGATCCGCACGGCCGGGCCCCGCACGACCGCGACGCGTACGGCCAGGCCCCGTACGATCAGGCCCCGTACGACCGGGACGCGCACGACGAGGACGCGCACGGCGAGGACACGTACGGCCGGGAGCCGCGTCGGCAGGGGCCGGTCGACGATCAGCCCCCCGACGGCATCACCGGCGCCCCCACGGTCGCGGGCCCGCTCCGGCCCGAGCCACCGCCCCGCCCCCGGGGCAGCGACGGCGACGGCGTCTGGCCGCCCCCGCCGCCACCCCCACCCGCACCTCCGCCACCGCACACCCCCGGCCCCACCATGGACGGGCGGCGGCGCCGGGGGGACCGGGACGGGCGCTGAGGCGGGGCGACTCGGCGGCCGGCCCGCGCCGTCCGTGACCTGTCCGGTACGCGGACCGCCACGTCGGACCCGCACACAAGCCCGATAACGTATGGGCATCATGAGCGCTCCGCAGCCCCAGCACCCCGCTGACGCCCCGAACGCCGACGGACACCCCTCCGTGCCGGCCGACGTCCCGACCCTCCTGGTCAAGATCTTCGGCAAGGACCGGCCCGGCATCACCGCCGGGCTCTTCGACACCCTCGCCGCCTACTCCGTCGACGTCGTCGACATCGAGCAGGTCGTCACGCGCGGGCGCATCGTCCTGTGCGCCCTGGTGACCGAGCCCCCGGCCGGACTGGAGGGCGACCTGCGGGCCACCGTCCACAGCTGGGCGGAGTCCATGCGGATGCAGGCCGAGATCATCTCGGGCATCGGTGACAACCGGCCGCGCGGCGTGGGCCGTTCGCTGGTGACCGTGCTCGGGCACCCGCTCACCGCCGAGTCGGCCGCAGCGATCGCCGCGACCATCACCAGGACCGGCGGCAACATCGACCGCATCTTCCGGCTCGCCAAGTACCCCGTCACCGCTGTGGAGTTCGCGGTGTCGGGCACCGAGACGGAGGAGCTGCGCACCGCGCTCGCCACCGAGGCCGCGAAGCTGGGCGTCGACATGGCCGTCGTCGCGGCCGGTCTGCACCGGCGCGCGCAGCGGCTCGTCGTGATGGACGTCGACTCGACGCTCATCCAGGACGAGGTGATCGAGCTGTTCGCGGCGCACGCGGGCTGCGAGGACAAGGTCGCCGAGGTGACGGCGGCGGCGATGCGCGGCGAGCTGGACTTCGAGCAGTCGCTGCACGCGCGCGTGGCGCTGCTCGCGGGGCTCGACGCGTCGGTGGTGGACAAGGTCAGGAGCGAGGTGCGGCTCACGCCCGGCGCCCGCACCCTGATCCGTACGCTCAAGCGGCTCGGCTACCAAGTGGGTGTCGTATCGGGCGGGTTCACGCAGGTCACGGACGATCTGCGGGAACGGCTCGGGCTCGACTTCGCGCAGGCCAACACGCTGGAGATCGTCGACGGCAAGCTGACCGGCAAGGTAACCGGCGAGATCGTGGACCGCGCGGGCAAGGCGCGCCTCCTGCGGCGGTTCGCCGCGGAGGCGGGGGTCCCGCTCGCGCAGACCGTGGCGATCGGCGACGGAGCGAACGACCTGGACATGCTGAACGCGGCCGGGCTCGGTGTCGCCTTCAACGCCAAGCCGGTGGTCCGCGAGGCCGCGCACACCGCGGTGAACGTGCCGTTCCTGGACACGGTCCTCTATCTGCTCGGCATCACGCGCGAAGAGGTCGAGGCGGCGGACGCCCAGGGCGTCTGATCCGGGTCGCCGGTCCTCGAAAGCGGTCCCGGTAGGCGGGCCCGGTACCGATGCGCGGTACCGGGCCCTCTGTCACGAGTACGAGTACACGTACGGCTGCGTACGTGTCGTCAGTCGTTCGGTGACCAGTAGTCGAGCACTGTGGCGGTGCCCGGCTCCAGTGACTTCCAGGGCCCGGTGAAGGACAGCACCGCGAAGGCCGCGGTCGGGAAGCCGGCCTTGCTCATGCGCTCGGCCGCGTCCGACCCGGCCCCGCCGGTCAGTACCTCGGCGAGCCCCTGCACTCCGGGGTTGTGGCCGATCAGGACGGCGTCCCGGACGTCGTCCGGCGTCTCGTTCAACACGGCGATCAGCTCGCCGGGGGACGCCTCGTAGATGCGCTCCTCGTAGACGGTCCTGGGCCGCTCCGGCAGTTCGGAGACAGCCAGCTTCCACGTCTCACGGGTACGCGCGGCGGTCGAGCAGAGGGCCAGGTCGAGGGCGATGCCGGAGTCGGCCAGCTTGCGGCCGGCGATCGGGGCGTCCTTGCGTCCGCGCTCGGCCAGCGGCCGCTCGTGATCGGACACCTGAGGCCAGTCCGCCTTGGCATGCCGGAAAAGGACAATCCTGCGGGGTTCTGCGACGCTCATGGGTCCCAGCTTCGCATGAAAGCGGGCGTCGGGCGCAGGGAGTTGGCGGGCTCGCCCGGCACGGATGAACCGGGGCGGAACGGTGCTAGCGGAGCACCAGTTCCCTGGCCCGTTCCAGGATGTGCCCGATGGTCGGGTCGCCTGCCGCGGCCTGGGCGTCAGCGGGATTGAGGATCAGCAGCAGGAGCGTGACGAAGGCGACGGCGGGCAGCGCGATCGCCCACCAGGGGAGCCGGATGTCGACGCCGCCCGTGGCTGCCGGGTGGGTCCGGGGGTGCGTGGGGGCCGACATGGCGTCCTCCGTGGTCCGTGGTCTTCGTCCGGTGCGCCGACGTTCTCGGCGACACTTCGAAGGTACGGACCCGGCGGCCTGCGCCCCATCCGGTGATCCACCCACTTGACCCTGACACTGGCCCCCTAGGGGATGGTGGAGTTAACCCCACCCCCGGGTGCGGAGGGGGAGTCAGGGGGAGGCGATCGTCGCGATGACGGCGACGACCGCGGCGACGCCCATCATCAACGCGAAGACCAGCAGGAGCTTCTTCTGGCTGTTCTGGGGGTTCGGCTCGAGCACAGGCGACATGCGGCAAGTGTCGCACCTGTTCCCGGGAGTCAGGACGTCGGGGCGGGTTCGGCCGCCTCGTCCTCGACGGTGCGGTTGCGGCCCGCGAGGACGCCCACCACGATCTGCGGCACCATCAGCGCGGCCATCAGCGCGATCGGTACGCCCCAGCCGCCGCTGTGCTGGTAGAGGACGCCCACCAGCAGCGGCCCGGGGATCGAGATCAGGTAGCCGGTGGACTGCGCGAACGCGGACAGCTTGGCGACGCCGGCGCCGGTGCGGGCGCGCATCCCGACCATCGTCAGGGCCAGCGGGAAGGCGCAGTTGGAGATGCCGAGCAGGACCGCCCACGCCCAGGCGCCGGAGGCGGGCGCGAAGTAGAGGCCCGCGTAACCGGCCAGTCCGCACATCCCGAGGGTGATGACGATCGGGCCCTGGCTGGGCAGCCGGGCGGCGACGCGGGGGATGACGAAGGCGAGCGGGACGCCCATCGCCATGACGACGGCGAGCAGCACGCCGGCGGTCGACGCGGAGACCCCGGAGTCCCGGAAGATCTGCGCCATCCACCCCATCGTGATGTACGCGGCCGTGGCCTGGAGCCCGAAGAAGACGGCGAGCGCCCACGCGGTGCGGCTGCGGGTGATGCGCAGTCCGTCGTCGGCGCCGGTGGCCGACCGGGCCGGTTCGGCGGGGGCCGCGCCCTTCGCGCGGACGAGCGGGATCCAGGGGAGCACCGCGGCGACGCCGAGCACGGCCCACATGGAGAGCCCGGTCTGCCACTTGCCGCCGAGCGCGTCGGTCAGGGGCACGGTCGCGGCGGCGGCCAGTGAGGTGCCGAGGGCGAGGGCCATCGAGTACAGGCCGGTCATGGAGCCGACGCGGTCGGGGAACCAGCGCTTGACGATGACCGGCATCAGCACGTTGCTGACGGCGATGCCCATCAGGGCGAGGGCGCTGGCGATCAGGAAGCCGACGGTGTTGCCGGTGTACGGGCGGATGATCAGGCCCGCGGCGATCGCCACCATGCCGGCGCAGACGACGGCGCCGGCGCCGAAGCGCCTGGCGAGGCGCGGCGCCATCACGCCGAAGATCGCGAAACAGAGCGGCGGTACGGAGGTGAGCAGTCCGGCGAGGCTGCCGCTCATGCCGAGCCCGTCGCGCACCTCTTCGAGGAGGGCGCCGAGGCTGGTGATGGCGGGCCGCAGGTTCAGGGCGGCGAGGACGATGCCGACGGTCACCAGGCGGACGGCCCACGCGCGCGGGGCGGCACTTTTCTCGGTGGGTATCGCGGCCTGCGCGGTCGGCGGTGCCATCGTCGGGGTCGGTGTTTCCTCACTAGCCATGAGACCCATCTTAGAATCATGGGATGATTGGCTGTCCAATCTGGTTCCGTCACATGTCAGCGTCACGAAGGACCGTCGATGCCCCTGACCTCGCCCCGCCGCTCGGCCCTGTCCGAGCAGGTCATCTCCGCTCTGCGCGCGCAGATCTCCTCCGGCGAGTGGCCGGTGGGCTCCCGCATCCCCACGGAGCCCGAGCTCGTCGAGCAGCTGGGTGTGGCCAGGAACACGGTGCGGGAGGCCGTCCGCGCCCTCGCGCACAACGGGCTGCTCGACATCCGGCAGGGCTCGGGCACCTACGTCGTCGCGACCAGCGAGCTGGCGGGCGTGATGCAGCGGCGGTTCGCCGACGCCGACCCCCGGCACATCGCCGAGCTGCGCTCCACGCTGGAGTCGAGCGCGGCGAAACTGGCCGCCGAGCGGCGCACCGAACGCGACCTGAAGCAGCTCGACGCCCTGCACGTACGCCGTGAGGAGGCGTGGGAGGCGGGCGACGCGGAGGCGTTCGTGACCGCGGACGCGACGTTCCACATGGCTGTCGTGGCCGCGTCCCACAACGACGTGATGACGGCGATGTACGCGGACCTGGGCGAGGTCCTGCGGGACTGGCTGCGCGAGGACGTGGGCGAGCGGCTCACCGCCGAGAACCACATGGACCACACGCGCCTGGTCGACGCGATCCGGGAGGGCGACGCGGAAGCGGCCGCGGCCGAGGCGGCGTCCTACCCGTTCCTGTGCCGGCCGGGCCGGCTCACGCCGCCTTCCGGTGGCTGACCCAGGCGGTCCGCACGTTCTTCCAGCACCGGCCGGCGAGGCGCACGGTCCCGGCCGGGCCGACCTCGACCGGCGCCGAGTCGGTGTCGATGTCCCACCACAGGTCGCACTCGACGTGCAGGGCGACCCGGTCGGCCCCCGGATACGAGTTGTGGCAGGAGGCGGTCACCCGGGTCCCGTCGACTTTGATCCGGCACCCGGCGCCGAAGAGTTCGCGCTTCTTTTCTGCCACGCGCGCGTGGCCGGAGTTCTCGGCCGTGTCGGACGCCGCGTCGTACGGCAGAGCGACCAGCAGGACCACGGCGGTGAGGGCGGGAGCGATGCGGTGGGACAGGGGCAGGCGCACAAAAGGGACCTCCTCGCACCCAGCGTGCGGGGAGGTCCCTGGTGCCTGCCCGGCCGGTGGGCCGAACGGGGGAAGACCTGTTTCAGGCTCTGCTGATCGGGCGGTCAGGCTCCGATGGCGTGCAGGCCGCCGTCCACGTGGACGATCTCGCCCGTCGTCTTCGGGAACCAGTCGGACAGCAGGGCGACGATGCCCTTGCCCGCGGGCTCGGGGTCAGCGAGGTCCCACTCCAGCGGGGAGCGGCTGTCCCACACGGAGGCCAGCTCGCCGAACCCGGGGATGGACTTCGCGGCCATGGAGCCGAGCGGGCCCGCCGAGACCAGGTTGCAGCGGATGTTCTGCTTGCCCAGGTCACGCGCCATGTAACGGCTGGTGGCCTCCAAGGCGGCCTTGGCCGGGCCCATCCAGTCGTACTGCGGCCAGGCGAACTGCGCGTCGAAGGTGAGGCCGACGACGGAACCGCCCTCGCTCATCAGCGGCAGCAGCGCCATCGTCAGCGACTTCAGGGAGAAGGCCGAGACGTGCATGGCGGTGGCCACGGACTCGAACGGCGTGTTGAGGAAGTTGCCACCGAGCGCGTCCTGCGGGGCGAAGCCGATGGAGTGCACGACGCCGTCGAGCCGGTCGCCCAGCTGCTCGCGGACCTGGCCCTCGAGGCGCGCGAGGTGCTCGTCGTTGGAGACGTCGAGCTCCAGCACCTTGACGTCGTCCGGCCGGGGCAGCTTCTTGGCGATGCGCTCGGTGAGCGTCGGCCGCGGCCAGGCGGTGAGGATGATCTCCGCGCCCTGCTCCTGCGCCAGCTTCGCGGCGTGGAAGGCGATGGAGGACTCCAACAGCACACCCGTGATGAGGATGCGCTTGCCCTCGAGAATTCCGCCAGTGTTCGTCATAGTTCTCAGTGCCCCATGCCCAATCCGCCGTCAACCGGGATGACGGCACCAGTGATGTACGAAGCGTCGTCGCTCGCGAGGAACTTCACCGCGGCGGCGATCTCCTCGACCTGCGCGTACCGGCCGAGCGGCACCTGCGCCACGATGTTCGCGCGCTGCTCGTCCGTGAGCACCTTGGTCATGTCGGTGTCGACAAAACCGGGGGCGACGACGTTGAAGGTGAGGTTGCGCGATCCGAGCTCACGGGCGAGGGAGCGCGCGAAGCCGACCAGTCCCGCCTTCGAGGCGGCGTAGTTCGCCTGCCCCGCCGAGCCGAGCAGGCCGACGACGGAGGAGATCAGCACGACGCGGCCCTTCTTGGCGCGCAGCATGCCACGGTTGGCGCGCTTGACGACCCGGAAGGTGCCGGTGAGGTTGGTGTCGAGGACGGCCGTGAAGTCGTCCTCGGACATGCGCATCAGGAGCTGGTCCTTGGTGACGCCGGCGTTGGCGACCAGGACCTCGACGTTGCCGTGCTTCTCCTCGATCTCCTTGTAGGCCTGCTCCACCTGCTCGGTGTCGGTGATGTCGCACTTGACGGCCAGGAAGCCGAGCTTTTCGAGCTCCGCGGGGTCGCCCGAGCGGTACGTGATCGCAACCTTGTCGCCGGCCTCCGCGAATGCGCGGGCGATGGCGAGGCCGATGCCCCGGTTTCCTCCGGTGACGAGAACCGAGCGGCTCAACGGATCACCCTTTCGATAGCGGTGGTGGTACCTCGAAAACCTATCGGTACGACCCTCGGTACGGAGAATCGACCACCGACAGTGGCGTACCCGACTCGCTGTCGAGTCCCTACAGAAAGGTCTGGCCGCGCGCCCCGCCGCGCGACATGATCGGGCGACGACGTGACGACAGGGAGACATTCGTGCCTCATACGATCGATGAAGCCTTCACGGCGCTCCCCCTGAGGGCCCTCGCCGACGCGGCCCTCGCCCGCGCGCGGGCTCTGGGCGCGGACCACGCGGACTTCCGCCTGGAGCGCGTACGCAGTGGAGCGGTGCGGCTACGGGACGCCAAACCCGCCGGTTCGTCCGACACCACAGACCTCGGGTACGCGGTGCGGGTGGTGCACGGGGGGACCTGGGGGTTCGCGTCCGGCGTCGATCTGACGATGGACGCCGCGGCGAAGGTGGCGTCCCGGGCCGTGGCGATGGCGAAGCTGAGCGCACAGGTCATCAAGGCCGCGGGCTCGGACGAGCGCGTGGAGCTGGCGGCCGAGCCGGTGCACGCGGACCGGACCTGGGTCTCCTCGTACGAGATCGACCCCTTCACCGTGCCGGAGGAGGAGCGGGCCGGGCTGCTGGCCGACTGGAGCGCGCGGCTGCTCGCGGCCGACGGGGTGAGCCATGTGGACGCCTCGCTGCTCTGCGTGCACGAGAACAAGTTCTACGCGGACACGGCGGGGACCGTCACGACGCAGCAGCGGGTGCGGTTGCATCCGCAGCTGACGGCGGTGGCCGTGGACGATTCGAGCGGCGAGTTCGACTCGATGCGCACGATCGCGCCGCCGGCCGGCCGGGGCTGGGAGTACCTGACCGGTACCGGGTGGGACTGGGACCGGGAGCTGGCCGAGATCCCCGGGCTGCTCGCCGAGAAGATGCGGGCGCCCAGCGTGCGGGCGGGCTCGTACGACCTGGTCGTGGACCCGTCCAATCTGTGGCTGACCATCCACGAGTCGATCGGCCACGCCACCGAGCTGGACCGCGCGCTCGGCTACGAGGCGGCGTACGCGGGCACGTCCTTCGCCACGTTCGACCAGCTCGGCAAGCTCAAGTACGGCTCCGAGATCATGAACGTGACGGGTGACCGCACGGCCGAGCACGGGCTCGCCACCGTCGGGTACGACGACGAGGGGGTGGCCGGGCAGTCCTGGGACCTGGTGAAGGACGGGACGCTGGTCGGCTATCAACTCGACCGCAGGATCGCCAGGTTGACCGGGTTCGAGCGGTCCAACGGGTGTGCGTACGCCGACTCCCCCGGGCACGTCCCCGTACAGCGCATGGCGAACGTCTCGCTGCAGGCGGATCCGGGCGGGCTCTCCACGGAGGATCTGATCGGCGGGGTCGACCGCGGGATCTACGTCGTCGGGGACCGGTCCTGGTCCATCGACATGCAGCGCTACAACTTCCAGTTCACGGGACAGCGCTTCTTCAAGATCGAGAACGGTCGGCTCGCCGGCCAGCTGCGTGACGTGGCCTACCAGGCGACGACGACCGACTTCTGGGGTTCCATGGCGGCGGTCGGCGGCCCGCAGACCTACGTCCTCGGCGGCGCCTTCAACTGCGGAAAGGCCCAGCCGGGCCAGGTCGCGGCCGTCTCGCACGGCTGCCCCTCGGCCCTCTTCAAGGGCGTCAATATTCTGAACACGACGCAGGAGGCGGGCCGATGAGCCCTCGTAACAACAAGCCCTACGAGATCGTCGAGCGTGCCCTGACGCTGTCCCGGGCCGACGGCTGTGTCGTCATCGCCGACGAGACGTCCTCGGCCAATCTGCGCTGGGCGGGCAACGCGCTCACGACGAACGGGGTCACCCGCGGGCGGACGCTGACCGTCATCGCGACCGTCGACGGCAAGGAGGGCGTGGCCTCGGGGGTCGTCTCCCGGTCCGCCGTCACCGCCACCGACCTCGAACCGCTGGTGCGGGCCGCCGAGGAGGCCGCCGCGAAGGCCGGGCCCGCCGAGGACGCGCAGCCGCTCGTCGACGGCGTACCGCACTCCCCCGATTTCACGGAGGCGCCGGCCGAGACGTCGTCGGCCGTGTTCGCCGAGTTCGCGCCCGCGCTCGGCGAGGCGTTCGCGCGGGCCCGGGCCGGCGATCGCGAACTGTACGGCTTCGCCCATCACGAGCTGACGTCCAGCTATCTCGGTACGTCCACGGGTGTGCGGCTGCGTCATGACCAGCCCAACGGGACGCTGGAGCTGAACGCCAAGTCGCCGGACCGCAGGCGTTCGGCCTGGGCGGGCCGCTCCACGCGGGACTTCAAGGACGTGGACCCGGCGGCGCTCGACGCGGAGCTGGCGAAGCGGCTCGGCTGGGCCGAGCGCCGTATCGACCTGCCCGCGGGGCGGTACGAGACGCTGCTGCCTCCGACGGCCGTGGCGGACCTGCTGATCTACCACCTGTGGTCGGCGGGCGCGCGGGACGCGGCCGAGGGCCGGACCGTGTTCTCCAAGCCCGGCGGCGGGACGCGGGTGGGCGAGCGGCTGAGCGAACTGCCGCTGACGCTGCGCAGCGATCCGCACGAGCCGGGTCTGGAGTCCGCGCCGTTCGTGCTGGCGCACGCCTCGGGGGACGACGTGTCGGTCTTCGACAACGGTCTGCCGCTGACCGCCACCGAGTGGATCTCCGAGGGCGAGCTGCGGCATCTGACGACGACCCGGCACAGCGCGGGGCTCACCGGGCTGCCGGTGGCGCCCGCCATCGACAACCTCGTCCTCGACGGCGGTTCCGGGAAGTCGCTGGAGGAGATGGTCGCCGCGACGGAGCGCGGCCTGCTGCTGACCTGCCTCTGGTACATCCGCGAGGTCGACCCGGCCACGCTGCTGCTGACCGGGCTGACCCGGGACGGGGTGTACCTGGTGGAGAACGGCGAGGTCGTGGGCGAGGTGAACAACTTCCGGTTCAACGAGTCGCCGGTCGATCTGCTGAGCCGGGCCACCGAGGCCGGGCGCACGGAAAAGACGCTGCCCCGCGAGTGGGGCGACTGGTTCACCAGGGCCGCGATGCCCGCGCTGCGGGTGCCGGACTTCAATATGAGCTCCGTCAGCCAGGGCGTCTGACCCTCGGGTATTCGCCCATAGACTGGGCGGGACCCAGCAGAACTGTTCAAGGAGACACAGAACCGTGACGGACATCGTCGACGAGCTGAAGTGGCGCGGGCTGTTCGCCCAGTCCACTGACGAGGACGCATTGCGCAAGGCTCTCGCGGACGGTCCCGTCACGTTCTATATCGGGTTCGATCCGACCGCGGCCTCGCTGCACGTCGGCCACCTGGTGCAGGTGCTGACCATGCGCCGCCTCCAGCAGGCGGGCCTGCGCCCGCTGGCTCTGGTCGGCGGCGCCACGGGCCAGATCGGTGACCCGCGTCCGACGGCGGAGCGCACGCTGAACGATCCGGAGACGGTCGCGAACTGGGTGTCGCGGCTGCGCTCGCAGATCGAGCCGTTCCTCTCCTTCGAGGGAGAGAACGCGGCGCTCATGGTGAACAACCTGGACTGGACGGCCGGGCTGTCGGCCATCGAGTTCCTGCGCGACATCGGCAAGCACTTCCGCGTCAACAAGATGCTCACCAAGGACTCGGTCGCCCGGCGTCTGGAGTCCCAGGAGGGCATCAGCTACACGGAGTTCAGCTACCAGCTGCTCCAGGGCATGGACTTCCTGGAGCTGTACCGGCGCCACGACTGCACGCTGCAGCTCGGCGGCTCGGACCAGTGGGGCAACCTCACGGCGGGCCTCGACCTGATCCACCGCCTGGAGCCGGAGGCGTCGGCGCACTGCATCGCGACGCCGCTGATGGTGAAGGCGGACGGCACCAAGTTCGGCAAGACCGAGGGCGGCGCCATCTGGCTGGACCCGGAGATGACGACGCCGTACGCGTTCTACCAGTTCTGGCTGAACGTGGACGACCGGGACGTCTCGACGTACCTGCGCATCCTGTCCTTCAGGTCCCGCGAGGAGCTGGCGGAGCTGGAGACGCAGACGCAGGAGCGCCCGCAGGCGCGGGCCGCGCAGCGGGCGCTCGCCGAGGAGCTGACGACGCTGGTGCACGGCGCCGGCCAGACGGCCGCGGTGATCTCCGCTTCGAAGGCGCTGTTCGGGCAGGGCGACGGGAATCTGGCGGACCTGGACGAGGCGACGCTGGCCGCCGCGCTGTCCGAGCTGCCGAAGGTCGAGGTCGCCGAGCTCGGCCCGGTCGTCGAGCTGTTCGCCGAGGTCGGCCTCGTCGCCAGCAAGTCCGCCGCGCGCCGCACCGTGAAGGAGGGCGGCGCGTACGTGAACAACGTCAAGGTCGCCGCCGAGGACTACGTGCCGGGCGCCGACGAGCTGCTGCACGGGCGGTGGCTGGTGCTGCGGCGCGGCAAGAAGAACCTGGCGGCGGTCGAGGTCAAGGCCTGACCGCACAGCCCTGAGGGGCCGGTTCCTTCGTACCTCACGAAGGAACCGGCCCCTCTCGCGTCGGCTACGCCTTCCGCTTGTTGCCGCGCAGGGCCACCCAGGCCATCTCGCCGACGCCGACCACCACCACCGCACCGATCAGCTGCAGCAGATGCCGGATCCAGTCGATGCCCTTGGTGTCGTTGACTCCGAGGCCCGTGGCGGCCCAGTTGCCCAGGACGCTGCCGAGGATTCCGAAGACCGCCGTCAGCCACAGCGGGATCTGCTGCTTGCCCGGCAGGATCGCCTTCGCGATCAGACCGAGCACGAGACCCACGATGATTGCCCACAACCAGCTCATGCCGTCGCCTCCTCATGCGGCGTGAGAATGCGCGCATGCGCACCATGCGTTCAGTCTCTGTCCGTACCTCGTACGGCGCATGTCGGGCAGCTCCGTACGAGGTACGGCGCAGGCCACACGCCCGTCCCAGGCCTCCCCCGGTCTCGTAGCGGACGCACACCGGGCGTACCGTGGAGGCAGTCCGGTCCGGGGAGAGTCCGGCGAATCGTCGGGTGGTGGAATGTGATGCGGAAGCGCAACAGCAACGGCGGAGCACAGGTTTTCCGGATCACAGGAGCCCGGCAGGGGCTCGCGGACGACGTGCGCGGCCGACAGCGCAAGTACGTCATCGGGATGTCGGTCCGTACCCTCGCGGTGATCCTCACGGCCGTGCTGTGGAACGTCGAGCGGCCCGTCGCCATCGTGACGCTGGTGCTCGGAGCCCTGCTCCCCTACGTCGCGGTGGTCTTCGCCAACGCGGGCCGGGAGAACGCGCCGGGGCTGCCGTCGACCTTCGTGCCCGCCCCGACGCGGCCCATGATCGCGCCCACCGCGGGCGGCGGGCCGGCGGAAGCCGTGCCGGAGGACCGCGGCTGACCGTAGCCGTCTGCGTACGCGCGCGGCGGACCGGGCAACCGGCCCTCGAACCTCAAGAAAAGCTCAGATCAATCATGTGGTTCCGGTGCCGGGTGGCGGGTCGCGCGTGACATACTGCGTACGCGCTCCGCATCCCCCGTCGGAGCGACGGACCGACGCCGGGCAGCTCCCCCCGTGGCTGCTCGGCGTCGCCATTTCCGGGGTGTTTTCCAGGGCCTTTTCGGGGCGTTTAGGGTGGACGCGTGAACCTCGCGAACCTCTCAGGACCGGCCCCCACGACCCCCCAGTGCTCGGCCAAGGGCTGCCGCGCCGACGCGGTGTGGGTGCTCGCGTGGAACAACCCGAAGCTGCACACGCCGGAGCGGCGCAAGACGTGGCTCGCGTGCGAGGAGCACCGCGAGCACCTCACCCAGTTCCTCGGCGTACGCGGCTTTTTGAAGGATGTCGTGACGCTGGCGGAGTGGGACGCCCGCGTGGATTGAGGCGCCCTCCCGCAGTGAGGCGCCCCTCTCCCGGGTCAGCCGCCGATCGCCGACATGGGGCGGTCGGGCTGCAGGAACGTCGGGTCGTCGAGGCCCGAGCCCGCCTTCTTGCCCCACATCGCGAGCTTCCAGATACGGGCGATGTTCTCGTCGCTGCCCTCGGGGCCCTCGGCCCTGAGCGCGGCGCGCAGGTCCGTCTCCTCGGTGGCGAACAGGCACGTGCGGACCTGGCCGTCGGCGGTCAGCCGGGTGCGGTCGCAGGCCGAGCAGAACGGGCGGGTCACCGAGGCGATGACGCCGACGCGGTGCGGGCCGCCGTCGACGACCCAGCGCTCGGCCGGGGCGGAGCCGCGCTCCCCGGAACCCTCCTCGGTGAGCTCGAAGCGCGTGCGGAGGGAGGCGAGGATGTCGCCCGCGGTGATCATGCCGTCGCGCTTCCAGCCGTGCTGGGCGTCGAGTGGCATCTGCTCGATGAAGCGCAGCTCGTAGCCGTGCTCGACCGCCCAGGCCAGCAGCTCGGGGGCCTCGTCCTCGTTCAGCCCCGGCATCAGCACCGTGTTGATCTTCACGGGGGTCAGTCCCGCGTCGTGCGCGGCGGCGAGGCCCTCGACGACGTCCTTGTGGCGGTCGCGGCGCGTCAGGGTCTTGAAGACGTCGGGGCGCAGCGTGTCGAGGGAGACATTGACCCGGTCCAGGCCCGCCTGCCGCAGGGCGGCCGCGGTGCGCTTGAGGCCGATCCCGTTCGTCGTCAGGGACATCTTGGGGCGGGGGGTCAGTGCGGCGACCCGCTCGACGATGCCCACCAGGCCCGGGCGCAGCAGGGGCTCGCCGCCGGTGAAGCGGACCTCGGTGATGCCGAGGTGGGTGACGGCGATGCGGACGAGGCGGACGATCTCGTCGTCGGTCAGCAGGTCCGGTTTGGCCAGCCACTGGAGGCCCTCTTCGGGCATGCAGTACGTACACCGCAGATTGCACCGGTCCGTCAGTGAAACCCGCAGGTCGGTGGCGACTCGGCCATAAGTGTCGATGAGCACGTGGGCCCCCTCCCTGATACGTGGCCTTCTCTTCTGTCGTCCGAGCCTACGTGACGGGTCCGACAGAGGCAGGCCTGTGATCCCACGAGCATGCCGCGCCCCCGTCGTAGAGAGGTACGAGGGCTCTACGACGGGGGCGCGGGGCAGAGCGGATCAGTGGGCTCCGGTGCCGGTGAGCGAACGGACCTCGAGTTCGGCGTACTTGCCCTTGTCGGCCTTCTCCTTGGCCAGGTAGGTGCCGAGGACGCCGAGCAGGAAGCCGACCGGGATCGAGATGATGCCCGGGTTCTCCAGGGGGAACCAGTGGAAGTCGACGCCCTTGAACATGGAGGTCTTCGGGTTGCCGGAGACGACCGGGGAGAACAGGACGAGGAAGACGGCGGTGAACAGGCCGCCGTAGATCGACCACAGCGCTCCGTTGGTGTTGAACCGCTTCCAGAAGAGGCTGTAGAGGATCGTCGGCAGGTTCGCGGACGCGGCGACGGCGAACGCGAGGGCGACCAGGCCCGCCACGTTGAGGTCGCGGGCGAGGGCGCCCAGGGCGATCGAGACGATGCCGATGAAGACGGTGGCCCAGCGGGCGGCCTGCATCTCCTGCTTCTCGGTCGCCTTGCCCCTCTTGATGACGTTCGCGTAGATGTCGTGCGCGAACGAGGAGGACGAGGCGAGGGTGAGGCCCGCGACGACCGCGAGGATCGTGGCGAACGCGACCGCGGAGATGGACGCCAGCAGGATCGCGCCCCAGCTGGAGTCCACGCCGCCCAGATGGAGGGCGAGCAGCGGGGCCGCCGTGTTGCCGGCCGGGTTCGAGGCGATGATCTCGGCCGGCTTGATCAGGGCGGCGGCACCGAAGCCGAGCGCGATCGTCATCAGGTAGAAGGCGCCGATGATGCCGATGGCCCAGTTGACCGACTTACGGGCGGCCTTGGCGGTCGGCACCGTGTAGAAGCGGATCAGGATGTGCGGCAGGCCCGCGGTGCCGAGCACGAGGGCGATGCCGAGCGAGAGGAAGTCGATCTTCGAGGTGGCCGTGGCGCCGTACTTCAGGCCGGGCTCCAGGAACGCCGAGCCCTTGCCGCTGTTGTCGGCGGCGGTGCCCAGCAGGTCCGAGATGTTGAAGTCGAACTTCAGCAGGACCAGGAAGGTGAGCAGGATGGTGCCGGCGATGAGGAGGACGGCCTTGACCATCTGCACCCAGGTGGTGCCCTTCATGCCGCCGATGGTGACGTAGACGATCATCAGGACGCCGACGAGCGCGACGATGCCGATCTTGCCCGCGTCCGAGGTGATGCCGAGCAGCAGCGAGACGAGGACGCCCGCGCCCGCCATCTGCGCGAGCAGGTAGAAGATCGAGACGACGATCGTGGAGGTGCCCGCGGCCGTGCGGACCGGGCGCTGGCGCATGCGGTAGGCGAGGACGTCGCCCATCGTGTAGCGGCCGGAGTTGCGCAGCGGTTCGGCGACCAGGAGGAGCGCCACCAGCCAGGCGACCAGGAAGCCGATGG
The DNA here is from genome assembly GCF_040655895.1 of Streptomyces sp. NPDC050264. Taxonomy (NCBI): domain Bacteria; kingdom Bacillati; phylum Actinomycetota; class Actinomycetes; order Kitasatosporales; family Streptomycetaceae; genus Streptomyces; species Streptomyces sp. NPDC050264. The sequence continues at coordinate 401,526 of NZ_JBFAKV010000007.1, read as the reverse complement.
AGTAGAGGAAGCCGTCGTAGCCGAAGAGGGCGATGGCGCCCGCGATGCCGAGGAACGACGCGGCGGACATGTAGTCGCCGGAGACGGCGAGGCCGTTCTGGAAGGCGGTGAACTGGCGGCCGCCCGCGTAGAAGTCGGACGCGCTCTTGGTCTGCCGGCCCGCCCAGACCGTGATGACGAGGGTCGCGAGGACGAACACCGCGAACAGGCTGATGATCAGCGGGCGGTGCTCGCCGGCTTCTCCGGCGGCGAGTACGTGCTGTGCGGGGCTCATGCGCCGCCCTCCATACGGGTCTTGATGGCCTCGGCCTTGGGGTCGAGCTTCGCGGCGGAGTACCGCGAGTACCACCAGGCGATGAGGAACGTGGTGAGGAACTGGGCGAGGCCGAGCACCAGGGCGACGTTGATGTTGCCGAAGAGCTTGGTGCCCATGAAGTCGCCCGCGTAGTTGGAGAGCAGGACGTAGACCAGGTACCAGGCGATGAAGGCGATGGTGAGCGGGAAGGCGAACGAGCGGTGCGCCTGGCGCAGTTCACCGAACTCCGCGCTCTGTTGCACCTCGACGAACTCCTCGGTGGAGGGCAGCGCCGGAGCGGTGTCGGGGCTGCCCTTCTGGGGCGGTGGTGCGTCGGTGGCCACGGAGTCTCCTCGTGATGCGGGTGCTGTCGGGGACGGGTACGTTTCACAGTGATGTGGATCACGTGAGCCGGGTCGCGATCGTAGGGCTCCCCGGCGTGATCCAACAGGGGGCCGGAGCGTGCGCGTGCCCCCTGCACAACGGCACGGAGGCCTGCGCGCCGTGGTTCAACTCCCCTGATTTCTTTTGGAACTCGTTGCTGACCTGCGGTGACTAGAGATACGTTCACACCGCACCACGCGTCATGTACCTGCCCGAGCACCACTTGTGTTCGGGCTTTTCCGTATTCACCGAATACGACGGATGATGTGGAGATCCCATGGCTCATCTGCCTGCCAGACGCCGCTTGGCCCTCGCCCTGCCGATCGGCATCGCACTGACGGCCTCCTTCGGCTTCCTGCCGTCCGCGGCCGCCGTGCCCGCCGACTCCCCGGCGGTATCGGCGAGTTCGGCGGATTCAGCGGATTCGCTCGCTTACGTGGTGAACACGCGCGGCACCGACAGCCGCACGCTCGCCTCGGTGCGCAAGGCGATATCCGCGGCCGGCGGCTCCATAGTCGAGGGGTACGGGAAGATCGGCGTCATCGTCGTCCACTCCTCGAACCCCGACTTCGGCAAGCAGATACGCGCCGCGCGGGGCGTGGCCTCGGCGGGCGCGACCCGCACCGCGCCGCTCAGCCTGGCCGGCACGACCGACGAGGGCGCCGTACAGAAGCTGTCGAAGGCCGACGTCAACGCCTTGTCGAAGAAGGCCACTTCGGCTCAGGAACCGCTCGAGGCCGACCAGTGGGACCTGCGGGCGATGGGCGCGGACAAGGCCGCGAAGATCAACCCGGGCAGCCGGAAGGTCACCGTCGGCGTCATCGACACCGGCGTCGACGACACCCACCCCGACCTCGCCGCGAACTTCTCCGCCTCCCAGTCGGCGAGCTGTGTCGGCGGCAAGGCGGACACCTCCCCGGGCGCCTGGCGGCCCGCGAACCCGGACCACTACCACGGCACGCATGTCGCCGGTGAGATCGCCGCCGCGCGCAACGGAGTCGGCGTCGCGGGCGTCGCGCCGGGCGTGAAGGTCGCGGGCATCAAGGTGGCCGACCCGGTCAGCGAGCTGTTCTACCCGGAGAGCGTCGTGTGCGCCTTCGTGTTCGCCGCCGACCACGGCATCGAGGTCACCAACAACAGCTATTACGTGGACCCGTGGATGTACAACTGCGCGGACGACCCCGACCAGCGGGCGATCGTCGACGCGGTGAACCGGGCCCAGCTGTACGCCCAGAAGAAGGGCACCCTGAGCCTCGCCTCCGCGGGCAACTCCAACCACGACCTGGACTCCGACGCGATCCTCGACGACTCCAGCCCGGACGACTCGACCGCGGTGGACCGCACGATCGACCCGCACACCTGCCTCGACATCCCGACGCAGCTCCCGGGTGTCGTCACGGTCAGCGCGACCGGGGTGAACAAGGCCAAGTCGTACTACTCCAGCTACGGCGACGGCGTCATCGACATCGCGGCGCCGGGCGGCGACAAGCTCCAGATCCCCTCGGACACCCCGTCGCAGAACGGCCGCATCCTCTCCACGCTGCCGGGCGGCGAGTACGGCTGGCTCCAGGGCACCTCGATGGCCTCGCCGCACGCGGCCGGTGTCGCCGCGCTCCTCAAGTCGACGCACCCGAAGGCGTCCCCGGCGCAGTTGCAGGCGCTGATGAAGGCCCAGGCCGACGAGGAGGTCTGCCCGGCCTCGTACGACGGTGACGGTGACGGCGTCGTCGACGCGACCTGCAAGGGCGGCAAGCAGCGCAACGGCTTCTACGGCCACGGCATCGTCGACGCGCTCAGGGCCGTCAAGTAGCGCTCCGCTCCACGGACTTACGTGCTGGCCGTACCGGCCGTACTGCCACTTTCGTACCTGAACCTACGTACCTGAACGTACGTTTCTGAACGAACGGGAGATCCATGACCTCGCCTCACCCGCGGGCCCGGAGCGCGCGCCGCGCCCTGTCCGTGCCGCTCGGCATCGCCACCGTCACGGCCCTGGCCTTCCTGCCGAACGCGGCGGCCTCCGCGGCGCCCGCCGCGGACACCGCCAAGACGGACGGCCCCGACCTCAGTTATGTCGTCAACGTCCGTGCCGGGCACGGCGGTTCGGCCGGAGTGCAGAAGGCCATCGGCAAGGCCGGCGGCACCGTCGTCATCGCGTACGACAAGATCGGCGTCATCGTCGCCCACTCGAAGAACCCCGACTTCGCGAAGACGATCCGCACCGTGCGGGGCGTCCAGTCGGCCGGTGCCACGCGCACCGCGCCGCTGGCCGCGCAGTCCAGCGACGACCTCGCCACCGAGCAGGTGCTGAGCGCGGCCGAGATCAAGAAGGCGTCCGCGCAGGCGACTTCGGCACAGGATCCGCTGGAGCCGTTGCAGTGGGACCTGCCCGCCATCAAGGCGGACCGGGCCCACGAGAAGTCGCTGGGCAGCTCCAAGGTGACGGTCGGCGTGCTCGACTCGGGCGTCGACGACACCCACCCGGACATCGCGCCGAACTTCGACAGGAACGCGTCGGCCAGCTGCCTGGGCGGCGTGCCCGTGCAGAAGGACAACGCGTGGCGACCGGTGGCCGGCGAGTCCGACCACGGCATGCACGTGGCGGGCACCATCGCCGCCGCGAAGAACGGCGTCGGCGTCACCGGTGTCGCGCCCGGCGTGAAGGTGGCGAGCCTGAAGGTGGCCGAGCCGGCCACCGGCATGTACTACACGGAGGCCGTGGTCTGCGGCTTCGTGTGGGCGGCCGATCACGGCGTCGACGTCACCAACTCCAGTTACTACACCGACCCCTGGCTGTTCAACTGCAAGACGGACGCCGACCAGAAGGCGCTCGTCACGGCGGTCACCCGGGCCTCGCAGTACGCGGAGCGCAAGGGCGCCGTGAATGTCGCGGCGGCCGGGAACGCCGAGACGGACCTCGCGCAGGACGAGATAGTCGACAACTCCTCGCCCGACGACACGACTCCGGTACCGCGGACGGTCAGGACGAAGGACTGCCTCGACATACCGTCGCAGCTGCCCGGCGTGGTCACCGTCTCCGCGACGGGTGCCAAGGGCATCAAGGCGTCGTACTCGAACTGGGGCAAGAACGTCGTCGACATCACGGCGCCGGGTGGCGACAGCACCACCTACCAGACGCCCGCTCCCCCGGCGACCAGCGGCCTGATCCTGTCGACGCTGCCGGGCGGCAAGTACGGCTACAAGGCGGGTACGTCGATGGCGTCGCCGCACGTCGCGGGCGTCGTCGCCCTCATCAAGTCGACGCACCCGCACGCCTCGGCGGCGCAGGTGAAGGCGCTCCTCTACAAGGAGGCCGACGCGACGCCGTGCACCGACCCGTACGACATCGACGGTGACGGCAAGGTCGACGCCGTGTGTGTGGGAGGCAAGAACAAGAACAGCTTCTACGGAGCGGGGACGGCGGACGCGCTGGACGCCGTGACCAAGTAGCCGCTCGCGAGGCGGGATTGCGGGGAGGGGCCGGGTGGCCCCTCCCCGCTCTGTCAGGCCGCCCCTTCCGGCATAGTGCTTGCATGACACACGCACCCGGCATCGCAGCTGTCTGGGACGCACTCGGTGGCGACCCCGCCCTGCTGTCCCGCATCTCGTACCGCACACGCGCGGGCGCGCTGCCCGCCCGCCTGCCCGTGATCGGACTGGCTCGCGCCTGCGTGGGCGCGTGCGCCCTCGCGGGTGCGGAACTGGCCGCCACGCGCGCGGGGCAGCCCGTGGGCGGTGCGCTGGTCGACGACGGCGCGGTCGCGACCGCCTTCACCAGTGAGCGGCATCTGCTCATCAACGGCCGCGCACCGGTCAACTTCGCCCCCTTGTCGCGTTTTTGGCATACCGAGGACGGCTGGCTGCGGACCCACGCGAACTATCCGCACCACCGGGCGCGGCTGCGCGCGGCGCTCGGCGTCGGCGCGGACGCGACGGTGGAGGAGGTGGCGGCCCTGCTCGCCGGGCGGTCGGCGTACGAGGTCGAGGAGACGGTGTACGCCGCCGGGGGCCTGGCCGTCGCATTGCGCACGCCCGAGCAGTGGGCGGCGCATCCGCAGGGCGTCGCGGTCGCGGCCCGCCCACTGCTGACGCGGGACCGGCTCGACGATGCCCCGCCGCGTGCCGTGCGGGGCGCCGCTCCGCCGCGCGTCCTCGACCTCACCCGGGTCATCGCGGGCCCCGTCGCCACGCGCACGCTCGCCCTGCTCGGCGCGGATGTGCTGCGGGTGGACACGCCGCAGTTGCCCGAGGACCCGGACGCGCACGCCGACACCGGGTTCGGGAAGCGCTCGACGCGGCTCGACCTGAGGGCCGGTGCGGACCGGCGGATCTTCGAGGAACTGCTGGCCGGCGCCGATGTGGTGGTCACGGGCTACCGGCCGGGCGCCCTCGACCGGTTCGGGCTGGCCCCCGAGGCGCTCGTCGAGCGGCGTCCCGGGCTCGTGGTGGCGTCGCTGTCCGCGTGGGGCGCGTACGGGCCCTGGGGCGGGCGGCGCGGCTTCGACAGCCTCGTCCAGGTGGCGACCGGCATCGCCGCGGTGGAGGGCTCGGCGCGGGAGCCGGGCGCCCTGCCCGCGCAGGCGCTCGACCACGGCACGGGATACCTGATCGCGGCGGGGGTGCTGCGCGCACTGACCGACCAGGCGCGGGACGGCGGTTCCCGCGTGCTGCGCCTCGCGCTCGCGCAGACGGCGGGGTGGCTGATGAACGCGCCGCGTCCGGCGGATCCGGAGACTGCCGGCGGTGTGCCAGGTCCCGGACACCGGCTGGCGGAGACCGACAGCGAGCTGGGCCGGCTGCGGTACGCGCCGTCACCGGTGTCGTTCGCCGGCGGGCCCTCCGACTGGGCGCGGCCGCCGGGCCTTTGGGGCGCGGACGCACCGGAGTGGGTCGCGCGTGGTTGAGGGGCGCGTGTGGCCGGATCGCTCCGCTCCAGTTGTTCCTGCGCGCTTGCCCCGGTCTGTGCCGACTGGTGAAGATCCGAGCGTGACTTCCCTACCGCCGGCCACCGAGATGTCGGACTCCCCCGCAGGGGACGGGGTGCCCGCCCGCAGACCCGGCGTCGGGCGGCCCGTCGCGGTGCTCGTGCTCGTCGTCGCCGCCGCGCTGATCCCGATGTTCGGGCCGCGGGCGGCGCTCGACGGCACCGGCGAGGCGGCCGCGCCCGGCGTCGGGGGGATCGCGCTGCTGCGGACGGTGCTGTTCGCCGCGTTGTCCGTGCAGGCGGGCGAGGTGTTCGCCGGGCTCCTCGCCCGCAGGGTCGCCCCGCGGAACGAGCCGCCGCGTGCCTGGTCGGCGTACGCGTCGTGGGCGGGGTTCGCGGCCGCGCTCGGGCTCGCGTCCGTGGTGGCCGCCGGGAACCTGATCCCGCACAGCCTCGCCGCCCTGGACATCGGCGGCCTGTACGGGACACGGGACGGCACCCTCGCCCTGCTGGAGGTCAACGCCTTCCTGGTGGCCGCGTTGTGCGCACGCTCCCGCCGCCCGGCGGCCGCGCTGCTGCCGCTGGCCGCCGTGGCCGTCGCGGAGGCGCTGCGCGCCCACCCGGGCACCGAGGACACCCCGCTCGTCGGCTCGGCGCTCACCCTCGTCCATCTGACCTGCGCCGCGCTGTGGGTGGGCGGCCTGCTGTACATACTGCGCACGATGCGTGCCTGGCGGACGACCGCCCCGGAGGCGGGCACGGCGCTGCTCGGGCTCTACGCGCGCGTGGCCGCGGTGCTGCTCGCGGCGATCACGGCGACGGGGCTGTGCAGCACGCTGCGCCGGATGCCGCCGAGCACGGTCCTGGACCAGCTGACGACGACGGCCTACGGGCGCACCCTGCTGGCGAAGGTGCTGCTCGTGGCCGTCGTCGCCGCGCTGGCCGTGGTGGCGCGGCTGCGGTCGCGCCGGGCGCGGGACCGCACGCGCGCGTACGTTCCCGCGCGCGCGGAGGTCGCGGTGCTTGCCGTCGTCGTGGCGGTGTCGGCGGTGCTCACGGCGCTGCCGCTGCCGATCCGCTGGTAGGTACCGCTACGCGCGCGCTAGTTGGTGACCATGACCTTGAGGGCGGTCCGCTCGTCCATCGCCTTGTAGCCGTCGGGCACGCCCTCGACGCCGACCGTCATGTCGAAGACGGGCGACGGGTCGATCGTGCCGTCGAGGATGTCGGGCAGCAGCTCCGGGATGTAGGTGCGGACGGGGGCGACGCCGCCGCGCAGCGCGATGTTCCGGTCGAACATGACGCTCAGGTCGAGGCCGGTGGCGCTGCCGTGCGGGACGCCGACGAAGCCGATGGCGCCGCCGTCGCGGGTGATGTTCACGGCGGTGCGCATGGACTGCTCGGTGCCGACGGCCTCGATCACGGCGTGCGCGCCCTGGCCGCCGGTGAGTTCGCGGATCGCCTCGACGGCCGCGTCGCCGCGCTCGGCGACGACGTCGGTGGCGCCGAAGCGGCGCGCGATGTCCGTACGCACCTCATGGCGGCCCAGCGCGATGATCCGTTCGGCGCCGAGCCGCTGGGCCGCGAGAACGCCGCACAGGCCCACCGCGCCGTCCCCCACGACGGCGACCGTGGCGCCTTCGCGGACGCCCGCGCCGAGGGCCGCGTGGTGGCCGGTGCCCATGACGTCGGAGAGCGTGAGGAGGGCGGAGAGCAGGTGGTCGTCGGAGGCCGCGGCGGCCGGCAGCCGCACGAGGGTGCCGTCGGCGTACGGGACGCGCACGGCCTCGCCCTGACCGCCGTCGTAGCCGACCGCGCCCCAGAACCCGCCGTGCTCGCACGACGTGGTCAGGCCTTCGCGGCAGTAGTCGCAGACGCCGTCCGACCACATGAAGGGGGCGACCACCAGGTCACCGCGGCCGACCGTGGACACCTCGGTGCCGGTCTCCTCGACGATGCCGAGGAACTCGTGTCCGATGCGCTGGCCCGGCTGCCGCGCGGCCTCGCCCCGGTAGGCCCACAGGTCGCTGCCGCAGATACAGGCGCGCAGCACGCGCACGACGGCGTCGGTGGGCAGGGCCACCACGGGGTCGGGGACGTCCTCCACCCGCATGTCGAACGGGGCGTGGATGGTGGTGGCGCGCATGGGGGGTGTTCCTTTGTGCAGGTCAGTGAGGGGTGCGCCGGGTTTCGACGCGCCTTTCACGGTACGCCGCACCGGTCCTCTCCCGCTCCCCGAGCACGCCCCGGGCCAGCAGGTACTGGGCCGCCACGTACGTCAGCATGATCCAGAAGTCGGCCGGCGGCAGGCGCGGCCAGTCGGCGACGCCCAGCGCGATGAGCGTGTCGGAGAGCAGGAAGAGGGCGCCGCCGATGCCCGCGGCCGTCCCGAGCCGGGAGGCGCCGTACGCCATGGCGGTGAGCAACACGCTGTACGCGGCGACGGGCCCGCGCATGCCCGCGGGCAGATCCGGCCACAGCGACGCGATCATGGTGACGAGCGCGATCGCGTACCCGGCGCCGAGCAGGCGGCCATGCTCGCGTGCCCGCCCGTGCCTCCGGAAGAGCGCGAGGTAGCAGAGGTGCCCGGCGGCGAAGCAGCCCATCCCGGCGAGGAACGCGGCGTCCTGGTCGAACAGCAGCAGGACGTCGCCGCCCCACCCCAACAGCAGCGCGGCGCACAGCAGTCGGGGCGCGCCGCGCGCGATGACGTACGCCGCGAGGAGGGGCATGAGGAGCGGTTTGGCGGCGGTGTGCGTCGCGTCCGATCCGGCGAGGAGCGCGCCGAGGTCGACGGCGCACACGACGAGGAAGCCGGTGCGCAGCGCCCGGGGCAGGGTCACGCGGCGCCCTCGGGGACCTTCCGCGGGACGTTCGGGGTGCTCGCGGGACGCGGCTGCCAGCCGGGGCCCCGGAAGACGCGTCCGGCCCGCTCGCGCCAACTCGCCGCCTTCTTCAGGTCCCTGGCGATGGCCGCGTACTCATGGGTGGCGACGCGCAGCGGGTTGTAGGAGTCGATGTTCTTGGTGAGCCCGAAGACCGGGCGGTCGACCTCGGCGACCCAGGACCCGAAGAGGCGGTCCCAGACGATGAGGATGCCGCCGAAGTTGCGGTCCAGGTAGCCGCCTTGGGAGGCGTGGTGGACGCGGTGGTGTGAGGGCGTGTTGAAGACGAACTCGAAGGGGCGCCACATCTTTCCGATGCGTTCGGTGTGGATCCAGAACTGGTAGACGAGGTTGGCCGACGAGCAGAACGCGAGTGCCGCCGGGTGCACCCCGCATGCGATGAGGGGCAGGTAGAACGGCCATACGGTGAGGCTCGTCCAGGGCTGGCGCAGCGCCGTCGACAGGTTGAACTTGCGGCTGGAGTGGTGCACCACGTGGCACGCCCACAGGACGCGGATGACGTGGTGCCCGCGGTGCGACCAGTAGTAGAAGAAGTCCTGGCCGAGCAGCATGAGCGGGATCGTCCACCAGAGCACGGGCACGCGCAGCGGCGTCAGTTCGTAGACCGCCGTATAGATGGCGACGATGGGGATCTTCCACAGGAGGTCGAAGACGAGACTTCCCAGGCCCATGGTGATGCTGGTCGCCGCGTCCTTGGTCTCGTACCCGGCGGCGTCCTCATCGGGGTGGATGCGCACGCTCACGATCTCGATCACGGTGAGCAGCACGAAGGCGGGTATCGACCACAGCACGACATCGGGCAGGTTCGGCGACGACATGCGTGCACCGTAAGGGCAGGTGACGGGCCCCGGCTAGGGGTTGTTACCGACAAGTATTACCGCCGGTACGCGGCAGAAGGGCCGACCCGTTTCCGCCGGGGCTCGTCACGCTCACCAGACCCGGACCGACCCGCCCTTCGCGAACGCCGGGCTCGTCGCGTCGGCAGGCGGCTCCTTGAGGGGTTCGTCGATCTCGGCGACCGTGGGGCCCACGCGGGCGGCGATCGGGCCGAGGAGAGCCAGGTCGAAGCCATAGACGCGGGCGGCGTTTCCGCCGACCATCGCGGCGACCTCCTCGCGGGGCAGGCCCGCGTAGGCGACGCGCAGCCCTTCACGCGTGTACGGGTACGTGCCTTCGTCGTGCGGGTAGTCGCTGCCCCACATGATCTTGTCGAGGCCGATGCGGTCCCGTAGCGGCACTTCATGGGGGCGCATGAAGCTCGCGCCTACATAGCAGTTCTCCCGCCATACCGTAGAGGGGCCCTTGCCCATCGAATCGGCGAGCCCCGCACCGAACTTGGACTCCGCCGTGTCCGACTTCGTGGCCGCCGCGACGAGCCGCCCGTGGTAATAGTCCAGCATGTCGAGCACGCCGGGGATCCACCCGGACCCCTGCTCGGTGAGGACGAGCCTCAGGCCGGGGTGCTTACGGAAGGCGCCGCCGAAGACCAGGTGCCACAGCGCGCGGTGCGAGAACCAGGTCGTCTCCACCATGAAGACGGCGCGCGCGGCCGGTTCGTCGCCGAGCGGCGGCGACGCCGAACCGGCGTGGTGGTTGACCGGGATGCCGAGTTCGGAGCAGGTCCGCCAGATCGGGTCGTACGTCGCCGAGTACAGCTCGGGAAGGCCCGAGCCCGGCGGCGTACCGGGCAGCAGCAGGCCACCCTTCAGGCCCGCGTCGGCCGACCGGCGGATCTCCTTCACGGCCTCCTCGACGTCGTTGAGGAGGATCTGGAAGACGCCCGCCCTGCGGCCCGGGGCGGCGGCGCAGAAGTCCGCGAGCCACCGGTTGTGGGCGCGCAGGCCCGCCCAGCGCTGCTCGAACTCCGCGCGCGAGGGCGCGGGGGCCATCAGGGAAGCGGAGGGGAAGAACGGCGGGATGGTGTTCGGGAAGACGACCTCGGCGACGATGCCGTCGCGCTCCAGCTCCTCGACGCGGCGCCCGGAGTTCCAGTTGCGGTCGGCGGTGTCGGCGAGCAGGTCCTCGTACGGGTTGACGTAGGTGGCGGCCCACGCGTCGAAGGCGTCGTGGTGCGCGCGCTCCAAGTACGGCTTGTAGTCGAGGAGATCAGCGCCCGCGTGGCAGTCCGCCGAGATCACCGTGTACCGGTCCGTGTGCCTGTCCGTGTGCCTGTCCGTGTGCCTGTCCTGGGAAGGGATCATGAGGTCACCCCGAGGACCGGGAAGTCGTGGTCGGTCAGCCAGTGCCTGCCCACGTCGCGCGAGCGGGCCCAGGACGCCTCGACGGCGCTCTGGTCGGCGTCCTGGCCGACGTCGGCCGGGGTCGGGCCGACGCGGGCCGCGAGCGGAGCCAGTTTGCCCGTGTCGAAGCCGAAGACCTCGGCCGCGGCGAGGCCGAGCATGCGCCGCGTCTCCGCGACCGGGATGTCGTGGAAGGTCTTCCGCAGCCACGCGCGCGTGTCCGGCCAGGTCCCCTCGGGGTGCGGGAAGTCGCTGCCCCACAGGATGTTGTCGACGCCGATCTCGTAGCGCTGGGCCAGTTCGCGGCGCTTGGTGTTGGTGGCGCAGATGAAGACCTGCCGGTCCAGGTACTCGTGCGGCGAGCGCTTCAGTTCGGCGAACGGCGACAGCTTCTTGCCGCCGTGGGCGCCCAGGTAGAGGCGGTCCATGAACCACAGCAGGTTGGGCAGCCACCAGCAGCCCGACTCCGCGATCCCGAACTTCAGCCCCGGATGCCGCTCGAAGACGCCCGACCACAGCAGGAACCAGAGCGGACGCGCGGGCCACCACGTCACTTCGCTCACGTAGATGCCGAGATGGTCGCCGTACTCGTGGCGCGGCGCCGCGCCCGAATGCGTCACGACCGGCATCCCGCACTCGGCCGCCGCCGCCCACACGGGGTCGTAACGGCTCGCGTGGTAGGGGTCCTTGCCGACCCACATGGAGGGGATCATCAGCGCGCCGAGCCCCGACTCCTTGGCGCGGTGCACCTCGGCGACGACCTTGTCCGGGTCCGCCGTGATGGGCAACAGGGCGACGCCGCAGTGCCGTTCGGGGTTCTGCGCGACGAACTCGGCGAGCCAGCGGTTGTGGGCCTGCGCGCCGGCCATGCCGAGTTCGGGGTCCTGGTCGCCGGAGAGGCCGAGCCCGACGCCGAAGGGCGCCGCCGTCCGGCTGTCGACGGCGTCCGCGTCGGGGAAGACCACCTCGGCGGCCACCCCGTCGCCGTCGAGCTCCTTGAGGCGCTGTGCCGCGTCCCAGCCGCCGCGCAGCCCCTCCTCGTTGTCGGCGAACCATTTCGCGGCGAACGCGTCGTTGCGGATGCCGAGCCGGGTCGCCTCCTCGCGGCGGGCGTCCCGCTCGCCGAGGAAGTCGTCGAAGGCGCGGTGGAAACGGCTGTCCAGGTAGGGCCGGTACTCCTCGGTGGGCAGCCCGGCGTGGCAGTCGGAGGAGATGATCAGGTACGGGTCGTGGTGCTGCTGAGCCGTCATCGGATGTCGTCCCTCAGTCGAGAATGAAGCTCTCCAGGTACGCCGGGTTCGCCCGGTCCAGCATCGACTGCGACCTGGCGCGGATCTGCCGGTCGCTGTGCTCGCTCTCGGGAAGCAGCCAGAACCGCTCCGCCGCGATGCCCTCCGCGACGAGGTCCGCCACCTCTTCGACCGGCGTGAAGGCGACCTCGTGACCGGCCTCCTTCATGGCGGCCTCCCACTGGCCGAGACTGCGGTAGGGCGTCTTGCGGGGGCGCTCCTTCGCGTACCGGCCGGGCCGGTTGCGGTGCGATTCCCACAGGCCCGTACGCAGCATGTGGGGGCCGGGGAACAGCACGGACGCGCCCACGCGCGCGTGCTCCGCCTTCAGATGCGCGTACAGCGACTCGGTCATCGTCACGACGGCCGCCTTCGTGACGGCGTACACGGACGCGGTCGGCAGCGGTGCGATCCCGCCGTCCCCGGAGGACGTGTTGACGATGTGGCCTGGCTCACCACTCTCGATCATGCGCGGCACGAACGCCTGGATGCCGTGGAAGACGCCCCACACGTTGACGGCGAACGCCCACTTCCAGTCGTTGGGTTCGTGCTGCCACATACGGCCCTCGGCGCCCGAGCCGACACCCGCGTTGTTGCACAGCAGATGGCAGCCGCCGAACGTCGCGTACGTGTCCTCGGCCAGCGCCATGACCTGCTCGCGCTCGCCGACGTCGACCACGCGCGCGTGCACCGTCGCCCCGTCCGCCCGCAACCCCTCGGCCGCGGTCTCCAGGGCGCCCTTCTCCACGTCCGCGAGCACGACCTTCAGACCGTCCGCCGCGAACCGCCGCGCCATCGCGAGTCCGATGCCGCTCGCCGCGCCCGTGACGACGGCGACCCGACCCGCCTCCAGCCGCATCAGGCGCTCCCCTCGGGCGGGCCGTCGAGGATCTGCCGCGGGTCGTCGTAGCGCTGGTGGATGTACGGCAGCAGCGCCTGGCCGCTGACGCGTTCGACGACTCTGCCCCGCTGGTCGGTGGTCTTCTCGCCGATGGTGATCTCCACGAGTGTGCGGACGGGGAGGTCGGCGACGGGGTCGTACATGGACTCCCGGAGTACGACGTCCCCGGTGATCCGCTCCAGCTTCCTCACCTTCTCGTTGCGTACGCAGTGCACAAGGACCGGATCGGCGTCGAACCCCGAACCGTCCACCGCCGGAAGGAACTTGAAGTAGAAGTCCGTCTTCTGCGACGGCTCCGGCAGGGGCAGGCTCTCGCTCACGGCGCCCCGCACCTCCACGAACTCGATGCCGTGCCGGGCCAGTGCCGCCCGCACCACGAGCCCGTCGCGCTCCACCGTGACGTCGCCGAGTTTCTTCGGCTCGCCGAACACCTCGCGGCCGCCGATCAGGGCCCGCTCGTGGGTCATCGGCATGACCAGCGGATACCAGCCGGCCACCCCGCCGTGCTCGGCGGCGACGGCGACCGAACCCGCGCCCAGCGGATAGCCCGGCAGATCGACCCTGCTGATGTTGACCCGCACCAGGGGCCGCGCGGCGGGCTTCAGCGGCGGCGGCAGCACCGCCGCCACCGTGTCCGGGTCGGACTCCCACACGGCGACCACGCCGGTGGACCAGATGTCGGGAAGCTTGCTGCTCGCGGTGCGCGCGGCGGCGATCTCCGCCTCGGTGCGCGCTCCGTACCGTACGCGTGCCATGTCGTACCGCCCTTCGTCCGTGACGTGTCGGGGGTCGTTCGCGTGGCGCCTGTAACACAGTTACACCGGCGGCGATGAAGGGTAAAGACACGTGCACCGGCCGGTCCGGGCCGGCGAGGAGAGGGGGCGGGGCATGGCACGTTCACCGCTCACCCGCGACGAGGTGCTCGCCGCCGCCGCGGCCCTGGTCAAGCAGGACGGCCCGCAGGCGCTGACCATGCGCAAGCTCGCCGCCGAACTCGGCACGGCCGTCACGTCCATCTACTGGCACGTCGGCAACCGCGAATCGCTGCTCGACGCCCTCGTGGAGCGCACGGTCGCCGACCTCGGCGAGATCCGGCCGCGCGGCGCCACCCCGCAGGAGCGCGTCGTCTCCGTCGCACGGGCGCTGCGCCGGCAGCTGCGGGCGCACCCGCACCTGGTGGCGATGGTCCACGAGCGCGGCCTCACCGAGCGCATGTTCCTGCCCGCGCAACAGGCCCTGGTGCACGAGGTGCACGCGGCGGGGCTGCGCGGGGCCCGCGCCGCCGAGGCCGTACGCGCGGTGCAGTTCCAGGTCGTCGGGCACGTCCTGGTCGAGCGGAACCGGGAGCGGGCGCCCGTGCAGCGGCCCGGCGAGGAGGAGCTGTGGGCCGCACCGGACACGGCCGCCGCCGAGGACGACCGGGCCCTCGCCCGGGCGCTCGCCGCGCCGGTCGATCCGGAGCACATCTTCACCATCTCCGTACGCGCGCTGGTGAAGTCCCTCCTGGAGACGGGCGCTTGAGGCCGCCGCCGGTTTTCGGGCCGGGCGGCCACCGGAGTGTCAGTGACGGCCCGTATCCTCAGGGACCATGCTCGAAGACCGCCCGCCGACCGTTGCGTCCGCAGCCCCCTGGCCGACCGCGTACCCCGAGGGATATGCGGTCGTCGACGTGGAGACCACCGGCCTCTCCAGGGACGACCGGATAATCTCGGCCGCCGTCTACCGTCTCGACGCGCAGGGCGAGGTCGAGGACCACTGGTACACGCTGGTCAACCCGGAGCGCGATCCGGGCCCCGTCTGGATCCACGGTCTGACGACCGACGTCCTGGCCGGCGCGCCGCTGTTCCCGGACATCGCGGAGGAGTTCGCCGCCCGTCTCGACGGCCGCGTCCTGGTCGCGCACAACGCGGTGTTCGACTGGTCGATGATCGCCCGCGAGTACGCGCGCGCCCGGCGCACGGCTCCGGTCCGGCAGCGGCTGTGCACCATCGCGCTCTCCAAGGAGCTGGGCCTGCCGCTGCCCAACCACAAGCTGGAGTCGCTGGCCGCGCACTTCGGAGTCGTACAGGAGCGCGCGCACCACGCGCTCGACGACGCGCGCGTGCTCGCGGAGGCGTTCCGGCCGAGCCTGCGAGCGGCCGCCGTGGGGAACGTACGGCTGCCGCTCCTGGAGTGCCTCCCCCTCACGGAGTGGTCGGAGCCGTCGGTGCCGCGGCAGCCGGCGGCCTCGTACCGGGGCGGCGGCGCGGGCAGTTGGCGTCCTTCCCGGAAGCGGCCGGCGTGCCCGTACCCGAATCCCGGCCGGTACGAACCGGGCAAACCACTCAAGCAGGGCATGCGTGTCGCGTTCTCCGGGGACACCTCCGTCGACCGCGAGCTGCTGGAGGACCGGGCGGTCGAGGCGGGCCTCCATGTGGCGACGAGCCTGTCCCGGCTGACGAGCCTGCTGGTGACCAATGACCCGGACTCGTACACGTCGAAGGTCGTGAAGGCCAAGCAGTTCGGGACTCCGGTCATGGACGAGGCGGCGTTCGGACAGCTGTTGCGAGACGTAGCAGACGCGTCGGGCGGGGCCTGAGGGACAGACGGGTGATTTGCGGGGCGACTCGCCCCGCGCCCGCCCGTCCGGCGCCGCCCCGGCGCTCACCCTGAGGCGCATGGCACGTTGCGAAGTCTGCGGAAACGACTACGGCATGTCGTTCGAGGTCCACGCCCAAGGAGCAGTGCACGTCTTCGACTGCTTCTCCTGCGCCATCCACCGCATGGCACCGATCTGCGAGCACTGCCGGTGCCGCATCATCGGGCAGGGCGTCGAGGTCGACGGGCACTGGTTCTGCGGGGCGCACTGCTCCCGCGCGGAGGGGAAGGTGGGCATCGTCGACAACGTCTGACCCCCGCCACGGCCCGCCCGCCCCAACCGGGCGCACCCCGCTGAAAACACCCCATGCCCGAGCGGTACGGTCATGGGGTGTACCGCTTCCTGTTGACCCGGCAGTGGGTGATCCTCACCCTGGTCGCTCTCGTCCTCATCCCCACGATGATCCGGCTGGGCATCTGGCAGATGCACCGCTACGAGGAGCGTGCCGCCCGGAACCAGCTGGTCACCGACGCGCTCAACGCGAAGCCCGTACCGGTGGAGGGGCTGACGAGGTCGGGGCACACCGTCACCAGCAGCGAGCGCTACCACGCCGTGACGGCGAAGGGCCGCTTCGACACCGACGACGAGGTCGTCGTGCGCCGCCGAACCAACTCCGACGACGAGGTCGGCTATCACGTCCTGACCCCGTTCGTCCTGGACGACGGCAAGGTGATCCTGGTCAACCGGGGCTGGATCCCGGACGACGACACCGACCAGTCCACCTTCCCCAAGGTCCCCGCCCCGCCGCGCGGCGAGGTCACCGTCACCGGGCGCCTGATGCCCGACGAGACGACCGAGGCGAGCGGCATCAAGGACCTCAAGGGGCTGCCCGACCGGCAGATCATGCTGGTCAACAGCGAACAGCAGGCGAAGCGGCTCGGCAAGCAGGTACTCGGCGGCTACCTCGCGCAGACCGCGCCCGAGCCCAAGGGCGACACCCCTGAGCTGATCGGCAAGCCCGGTATGGAGGACTCCGCGCTGAACTTCGCGTACGCCTACCAGTGGTGGCTGTTCGCCGCGGCCGTGCCCGTCGGCTGGGTGATCCTGGTCCGGCGCGAACGGCGCGACCGCCGCAGGAAGGCCGAGTCCGAGCAGGCGGCGGAGGAGACCACGCCGGCCGCGGTCTGACCCCCTCCGCCCTCACCTTTCTCACTCGCCCGGTCCCGTCCTGGATTGCCGCACCGGAGCGCCGGGAACTCGCACCGCGTGCACCCACATATCGAGGACTACGCCCTCATCGGCGACGAACAGACCGCGGCCCTGGTCGGACGGGACGGCTCCGTCGACTGGCTCTGCCTGCCGCGGTTCGACTCCCCCGCCTGCTTCGCCGCGCTGCTCGGCGACGAGGAGAACGGCCACTGGCGGCTAGCTCCCAAGAACCTCAAGGACGCCGACACCTGTACGCGCCGCGCGTACCGGCCCGGCTCCCTGATCCTCGACACGGAGTGGGAGAGCGACGAGGGCCACATCCGGGTCACCGACTTCATGCCACAGCGTGACAAAGCACCCGATCTCGTGCGGATCGTCGAGGGGATCAGCGGCCGCGTCACCGTCCGCGGCACGCTGCGGCTGCGGTTCGACTACGGCCATGTCATGCCCTGGGTCCGGCGCTGCGACGGGCACCGGGTGGCCGTCGCAGGACCGGACGCGGCCTGGCTGCGCAGCGAACCCGAGGTGCACACCTGGGGCGAGTCGTTCGGCACCCACTCCGAGTTCACCGTCGAGGCGGGCGAGACGGTCGCCTTCGTGCTGACCTGGCACCCCTCGCACGAGGCGCGCCCCGACCTCATCGACCCGCACGAGTCGCTGCGGCACAGCCTCGCGGACTGGCAGGCGTGGGCGGACCGGTGCCGCTACAAGGGCCCGCACCAGGACGCCGTGCTGCGCTCCCTGCTGACCCTGAAGGCGCTCACCTACGCGCCGACCGGCGGCATGGTCGCCGCGCCCACCACCTCGCTGCCGGAGGAGATCGGCGGCGTACGGAACTGGGACTACCGTTACTGCTGGCTGCGCGACGCCACCCTCACCCTGAACGCGCTGGTCTCCGCCGGATATCTGGACGAGGCCGAGGCCTGGCGCGACTGGCTGGTGCGCGCGGCCGCCGGCGACCCCGCGAAGCTGCAGATCATGTACGGCCTCGCGGGCGAACGCCGGCTGCCCGAGCAGGACCTGACCTGGCTGGACGGATTCCGTGGCTCACGCCCCGTCCGCAGCGGGAACGACGCCGTGCAGCAGTTGCAGCTCGACGTGTACGGCGAGGTCGTCGACTCGCTCGCGCTGGCCCGTCACGCGGGCCTGCACGACAAACCCCACGTCTGGCAGCTGCAGTTGGCGCTCCTGGACTTCCTTCAGGACGCGTGGCGCGAGCCGGACGAAGGGCTGTGGGAGGTGCGCGGGCCGCGCCGCCACTTCGTCCACTCGAAGGTCATGACGTGGGTCGCGGTCGACCGCACCGTACGCGCCCTGGAGGACCACCCGGAGCTGCCGGGCGACCTGGAGCGGCTGCGCAAGCTGCGGGACACCATCCACCAGGACGTGTGCGAACGCGGCTACGACGCCGAGCGGGGCACCTTCACGCAGGCGTACGGCTCCACCGAACTCGACGCGGCGACGCTGCTCATCCCGCGCGTGGGTTTCCTGCCACCGGACGACCCACGGGTGATCGGCACCGTCGACGCGGTCCGCGCGGAGCTGGCCCGGGACGGTTTCGTTCGCCGCTACAGCACGGACCACAACTCCGTCGACGGCCTGCCGGGGCAGGAAGGGGCCTTCCTCGTCTGCTCGTTCTGGCTGGCGGACGCGCTGCACATGACAGGGCGCACGAAGGAGGCGCGCGAGCTGTTCGATCGGCTCGTGTCGCTCCGCAACGACGTGGGGCTGCTCGCCGAGGAGTACGACCCCCGGGCGGGCCACCAGCTCGGCAACTTCCCGCAGGCGTTCAGCCACGTCGGCCTGGTGACCACGGCGCTGACCCTGTTCGGCACCACCGGCACCGAAAGGGCAGGATAGGAACCATGGATCTTGGACTGAAGGACCGTGTCTACGTAGTCACCGGCGCCACCCGTGGCCTCGGCAACGCCGCCGCGCGCGAACTCGTCGCCGACGGCGCGAAGGTCGTCATCACCGGGCGCGACGAGGAGAAGGCCAAGGACGCGGCGGCCGAACTCGGCCCGAACGCGCTGGGTGTCGCGGTCGACAACGCCGATCCGCGGGTCGCGGAGCAGGTGATCGGGGCGGCGCGGGCCGAGTTCGGCCGGTTCGACGGGATCCTCGTCAGCGTGGGCGGGCCCGCGCCCGGCTTCGTCGCGGACAACACGGACGAGCAGTGGCAGTCCGCGTTCGAGTCGGTGTTCCTCGGTGCGGTGCGGCTCGCGCGGGCCGCGGCGGCCGAACTCGGTGAGGGCGGTGTCATCGGGTTCGTGCTCTCCGGCTCCGTGCACGAGCCGATCCCCGGCCTCACCATCTCGAACGGGCTGCGCCCGGGCCTCGCCGGGTTCGCCAAGTCCCTCGCGGACGAGCTGGGCCCGCACGGGATCCGCGTGGTGGGGCTGCTGCCGGCCCGCATCGACACGGACCGCGTCCGCGAGCTGGACGGGATGTCGGCCGATCCGCAGGCGACCCGGGTGGCCAACGAGTCGCGGATTCCGCTGCGGCGGTACGGGACGCCCGCCGAGTTCGGCCGGGCCGCCGCGTTCTTCCTGTCGCCGGCCGCCTCGTACCTGACCGGGGTCATGCTGCCGGTCGACGGCGGCTACCGACACGGGTTCTGAGCTTCTGGGGTTCTGGGGTTCTGCGCCTTGCGAAGCGCTCATCGCCCTTCGGGCCCGCCCTGTGACACCGGACGGGCCCGAAGGACAGCGCTCAACTCACCCGCTCCGCGCGGTGCTTGACCGCCCGCAGCCGGACCTCAGCGGGCAGTGACTCCAGCCCCGCCGAGTTCCTCGCCTGTGCCAGCGCGTCCTCGCCGAGCAGCCGCAGGGCCTCACCGGGCGCCGCGTGCGGTTCCAGGGTGAGGTTCACCCGGGCCCGCGGCGCCGAGCGGCGGCCGGTCAGGGTGGCACCCGCGTGCGCCACGCCGTCCAGCTCCTCGGCGCCGCTCACCAGGACGCTCTCCAGGGCCCGGCCGCGCACCAGCGCGCCCTCGCCGTCCCCGGTGTCGACGAGCACCTCGGTGAGGCGACGGCGCCGGAACTGTGCCACCAGCCACCACAGCGCGAGCAGCACCAGGACGCCGAGCACGGCGATCACCGTCGGCCACCACCAGCCCTCGTCGCGCCAGCGCTGCCGGTCGGCGACGCCGAGCAGGACGTCCTTGCGGCTGTCGTAGATCCACCAGGACGGTGGCTTCGCGCCGAGGCCGACGGCGAGCACGGAGCCGCCGGCGACCACCAGGACGAGGCCGAGCAGCCCGAGCACGATCCGGTTCACGGTTCTGAGCACGCCGCTCATCCCTTCCTGCCGGGCCGCGCGACACGCACGGCGAGCTTGGGGTCCCTGGAGAGCCCGAGCCCCCTGATGCCGTCGCCCAGCGCGGAGTCCAAGTCGGCCCGTACGTCGTCGAGTTCACGGAAGTGCGAGACCGCCCGCACATCCGCCTTGGAGCGCTTCACGCGGACGCGCACGGACTGCACGCCCGACACCTCCATGGCCCGGTCGCGCAGCACCATCGCGGCCGCGTCCCGGTGCAGCCCGGCCCGTACGTCGGGGTGGGTGCGGCGCATCGGCAGGACGCCGCGCAGCCCGGGGGTGATCGCGAGGACGAGCAGCCAGAGGCCGAGCGCCGCGGCGATGCCCGCGCCGACCAGCACACCGGTGTTCTCCAGCGGCCGTTCGGCGAGTTCCCGGACGAGGCTGCGGCGCCACTGCATGGCCGGGCGTCCGGAGCGTACCGACGCGATGTCGTAGAGCAGGATGCCCAGGGCGCCGAGGAGCACCAGGGCGGTCAGCGCAGCCGGGATGCGGCGGGCCGACCAGAAGCGGCCGGACTTCTTGCCGCTGTTCCCGGCGGGGTTCGCCGCGTGGGACGCCGACCGGTCGTCGGGATCCGTCTCCTCGCGCTCGATGACGGGCAACCGCTGGGTGGGTTCGCTCACCGGATCCTCCCCCGGGCCGTGCCGCGTGTGCGGGCCGGGTGCAGCCGTTCCACCTGGACCGCCACCTCCGGCACCTCCATTCCCGCCAACGTCCTCACCCGCTCGGTGACTTGACGGCGCACGGCACCGCACTGGGTGCCGATGTCCGCCGGATAGTCCAGCTCCAGGCTGATGCGGACGCGAGCGGTGTCGTGGTGCACGGTGACCGTGGCGTGCGGCGGCGACCCGTCGTCCGGGACGCCGTCCAGCGCCTCACGTGCCGCGTACGCGGCGATCTTCGCGACGACCCGGTCGGCGATCCGGGTCGCGCCGCGCTCGGCGGGCGCGACCTGTGTCGCCACGGGTCACCGCCGCCGGTCGCCGCGCGAGCGGAAGAACTCGCCGGGTTCGAGGTCCCCTTCGAGGAACCGCCCGGCGATGAAGCCGATGGCGCCGAGCGCCGCCACCAGCACGAACGCCCCGAAACCGCCGAAGTAGCCGGCGAATCCGAGAGCCATGCCGGCGATCATTCCGATCACGGCCAGATTCATCGTGCGCTCCTCTTGCCTACGCTGCGTACGGACCGGGATGTCACTGGAGCCGCGATTCCTGCTCGTCGTCGTCCTCGTCGTCCGGCAGCTTCACGTCGCTGACGGCGATGTTGACCTCGACGACCTCCAGCCCGGTCATGCGCTCGACCGCCACGATGACGTTCTCCCGCACGGCACGCGCGGTGTCCGCGATCGACACGCCGTACTCGACGACGATCTCCAGATCGAGCGCCGTCTGGACCTCGCCGACCTCGGCCTTCACGCCGCGCGACACGGACTTGGAGCCGCCGGGCACCTTGTCCCGCACGGCGCCGAAGGTCCGGGACAGGCCGCTGCCCATCGCATGGACGCCGTCCACGTCGCGCGCCGCGAGACCGGCGATCTTCTCTACGACGCCGTCGGCGATGGTGGTCCGTCCGCGGCTCGCGGGGTCGCCTCCGCCTCGCTTGGTGACGTTGGTCTTTCCGGCGGGGGCCGCGGACATGTCGCCCGGCTTCTGCGCGGTGTCGCTCATCAGGCCGTCCCCTCTATGAGGTGTGATCCAGGTGGGGTGGTGCTTTCTTTTGCCCACATTAAGTGCGGTTCCCCCGTCCCGCGCCCGCTATGGGGCAGCCTGGGGCAATGACGGTAGACCGATGGGCACAGGCGGTACGGCAACAGCTGCGGATCGGCAGGCTGCTGCCGTTGGGCGGGCCGGGTGACGGGGCGTGGATCGTGGAGTCCGCGGCGCGGGAGGTGTTGGGCCGGGCGGTGGCCGGGGTGCGCGGCGTGCGCCTGGGTTCGGTGCGGCTGTCGCCGGCCGACCCCGACGGGGAGTACGAATCCGTGGTGCCCGCCCCGCCGAGCGCGCTGCCGCCGGGGCCGCTGCGGATCGTGGCGGAATGCACGGCGACGGCCGACGAGCCGCTGCCGTCGGCCACGGCCCGGCTGCGGGCGGCGCTCTCCCGGGCGGCGGACGAGGGCCTGGGTCTGGTGGTGGCGGAGGTGGACCTGCACGTCACGGCGCTGCTGGACGCCGACGCGGGGACGGAGCCGGCCCCGGAGAAGGAGTCGGAACCGGGGTCGACCGAGAAGCCGGCGTCACTCTCCGGCGACGAGGAGCGCGTGGCGCAGGCGGCGCGGGCCGTGCCCGGCGTGGCCTGGCTGACGGGCACCCTGGGCGGTCTGGGCCGCGCGATCCACATCGAGGAGCGGGCGGAGGCGGCGGCGCTGCCGCGGCGTCATGTGCGGGTGGAGCTGGCGGTGTCGGACGGAACCCGCGCCCTCGACGTCACGCGGGCGGTCCGGAACTCCGTGACGGCGGCGCTCTCCGACGCCCCGACCGTCGCGGTGCTGATCATTGAGATCGCGCCCCGAACGGCAGGGGGCGCGACACTTTCCGCGGGCTGACCCGAATGAGGGACCCGGGAGGGACCCGGCAGGAATTCAGTCGCCGAGTCCGGCCAGGTCACGCAAGCGCCGCCCCTGCGCGGCGCGCTCGGCCGCGCGCTGCTCGTCCAGCGTGCGTCCGCCCACACCCTGCAACAGCGCCTTGGTCTCGATCACGGCGTCCCGCGGAGCGGCGAGCAGCGCCGCGACGAGATCCTGCGTCGCGGCGTCCACCTGGTCGGCGGGCACGGCGACGTTGGCCAGGCCGCTGGCCACGGCCTCGTCGGCCTGCACATAGCGCCCGGTGACACAGATCTCCAGCGCCCGCGCGTATCCGACGAGCGAGACGAGGGGGTGCGTACCGGTGAGGTCGGGGACGAGCCCGAGGCTGGTCTCGCGCATGGAGAACTGCACGTCGTCGGCGACGACGCGCAGGTCGCACGAGAGGGCGAGCTGGAAGCCCGCGCCGATCGCATGCCCCTGGACCGCGGCGACGGAGAGGATGTCGCCGCGCCGCAGCCAGGTGAAGGCGGACTGGTACTCGGCGATCGTGGAGTCGAGGAACTCCTCGCCGCCGCGTGCCATCTCGATGAAGGACGGCTCGCCGTCGAACCCCTCGGGCGTGAACGCCTGACGGTCCAGGCCCGCGGAGAAGGACTTGCCCTCACCACGCACCACGACGACCCGCACGGAACCCGGCAGTGACCTCCCGGCTTCGGCCAACGCCCGCCACAGAGCGGGACTTTGGGCGTTGCGCTTGTCCGGGTTGGTCAGGGACACCGTGGCGATCGCGTCGTCGACGGTGAGCCGGACGCCGTCCTGGTCGAGCAGCGGTGCGGGCATGGTCATCTGGACCTCCGAGTCTGCGCGGTCATAAGTGACTGCACAGTAACCACCCGGCCGATCAGCTGACCGACCGGGTGGTCACCGAAGGAAACAACGAGCCAGGACGCGTCAGTTCGCCGCGGCCTTCTTGCCTCGTGTGGCCCCGCCGCGACCTCGCAGCGTGACCCCGGACTCGCTCAGCATCCGGTGAACGAAGCCATACGAGCGACCGGTCTCCTCGGCCAGTGCCCGGATGCTCGCACCGGAGTCGTACTTTTTCTTCAGGTCTGCCGCGAGCTTGTCGCGCGCGGCGCCGGTTACCCGGCTGCCCTTCTTCAGAGTCTCGGCCACCCGTGCCTCCTCATGGGAAGTGCGCTCTGGATTTCCCATGATCACCCCTTGCGGCGTTCCTGGCCACCCATTCGGCAAGGTCCGTGGGCGCTCAATTCCTGGCGGCACGGTGTTCCACACGACTGGAATTCGAAATTCCGGACGCCTCGCGCACCGGCCGGAACCCTCCGTATCGAAGAACTGGCAGGTCAGCGATATCCCAGGCGCCACAAGGCCGACAAGGACCGGACCGCGAGAAAATCCGTGTATGACACACCGCGGTACGAGGCGATCTCACTCAGATGAGGGATCACGGATCGGCCGAATGATCCATACCAAGTGGATCAATCATTCGATCAAGCCGTGCTGACGCGTCCACAGCGGGGCCGATTCGCGCCGAATCGGCCCCGAAGCGCGTCAGGCCAGCGCGACCAGGTCCGCGTAGCCCTGGCCCCACAGGTCCTCGACACCGTCCGGGAGCAGGATGATGCGCTCCGGCTGGAGCGCGTCGACGGCGCCCTCGTCGTGCGTGACGAGGACGACGGCGCCCTTGTAGGTGCGCAGCGCGCCGAGGATCTCCTCGCGGCTGGCGGGGTCGAGGTTGTTCGTGGGCTCGTCGAGGAGCAGTACGTTCGCCGCCGAGACCACCAGGGTCGCCAGGGCCAGCCGGGTCTTCTCGCCGCCCGAGAGGACCCCGGCCGGCTTGTCGACGTCGTCGCCGGAGAACAGGAACGAGCCGAGCGTCTTGCGCACCTCGACCAGGTCGAGGTCGGGGGCGGAGGAGCGCATGTTCTCCAGGACCGTGCGCTCGGGGTCGAGGGTCTCGTGCTCCTGCGCGTAGTAGCCGAGCTTGAGGCCGTGGCCCTCGATGACCTGCCCGGTGTCGGGCTTCTCGGCGCCGCCGAGCAGCCGCAGCAGGGTGGTCTTGCCCGCGCCGTTGAGGCCGAGGATGACGACCCTTGACCCCTTGTCGATGGCCAGGTCGACGTCCGTGAAGATCTCCAGCGAGCCGTACGACTTCGAGAGCCCCTCGGCCATGAGGGGGGTCTTGCCGCAGGGCGCGGGCTCGGGGAAGCGCAGCTTGGCGACCTTGTCGGAACGGCGCACCTCCTCAAGGCCGGCGAGGAGCTTGTCGGCGCGCTTGGCCATGTTCTGGGCGGCCACCGTCTTGGTCGCCTTGGCGCGCATCTTGTCGGCCTGCGCGTTCAGCGCGCCGGCCTTCTTCTCGGCGTTCTGGCGCTCGCGCTTGCGGCGCTTCTCGTCGGCCTCGCGCTGCTGCTGGTAGAGCTTCCAGCCCATGTTGTAGACGTCGATCTGGGAGCGGTTGGCGTCCAGGTAGAAGACCTTGTTGACGACCGTCTCGACGAGCTCGACATCGTGGGAGATGACGATGAAGCCGCCGCTGTACGTCTTGAGGTAGTCGCGCAGCCAGACGATCGAGTCGGCGTCGAGGTGGTTGGTCGGCTCGTCGAGGAGCAGGGTGTCCGCGTCCGAGAAGAGGATGCGGGCCAGCTCGATACGGCGCCGCTGACCGCCGGAGAGCGTGTGCAGCGGCTGGCCGAGGACGCGGTCGGGCAGGTTCAGCGCGGCGGCGATGGTGGCGGCCTCGGCCTCCGCCGCGTACCCGCCCTTGGTGAGGAACTCGGTCTCCTGGCGCTCGTACTGCTTGAGCGCCTTCGTCTGGGTGGCGCCCGAGCCGGTCGCGATGCGCTGCTCGTTCTCGCGCATCTTGCGCATCAGGCTGTCGAGGCCGCGCGCGGACAGGATGCGGTCGCGGGCCAGCACGTCGAGGTCGCCGGTGCGCGGGTCCTGCGGCAGATAGCCGACCTCACCGGAGCGCGAGATGGTGCCGCCGGCCGGGATGCCCTCACCGGCGAGGCACTTGGTCAGGGTGGTCTTGCCCGCTCCGTTGCGCCCGACCAGACCGATGCGGTCGCCCTTGGCGATACGGAAAGAGGCGTTCTCGATGAGGATGCGGGCGCCGGCGCGCAGTTCGATACCGGATGCGGTGATCACGGGGGTACTCCAGGACAGGGTTAACGGCTGGTTGACAAGGCGAGGGCCGGTCGGCGCCGCTAGACCACCCAGAGAGAAAACGTCATACGAGCCAGTTTAACGGTGGGATGCAAACGGATTTGCCGGGGCCGTGGACCGGGCGGTGCCGGCGGTGCCCGGCAGCTCGTTGCCCAGGGGCGTACGGCGGGGAACGATCCTGCCCAGGCCGTCGACGGCCACGATCTGCTCGCTCCAGGCCACCTCACCCTCCGCGTCGTCCGCGCCGTCCGCACAGGGCTGGGCGACCAGCAGAGCGGATTGCCGTCTTACGTAGGTGGCCGGTTCGAACGCGCAACCCGCGCGCGCGGGCAGCACCCAGCGCAGGTCGCCGTCGGCGGTGCGGTAGGCGGCGATGCGGTGCGGTGTGACGACGGCGAGCATCCGGCCGCCGGGGTCGAGCGGCTGCAGCACCCCGGCACCGCCGCGCGCGCCCGGCGTACGCAGCCAGGCCGCGGCGTCCGGGACCACCCGGTGCCAGCGGACGGCGCGCCCGTCGGCGCCCTCGGTGTCGGTGACCATGCCGTCGCTCCACAGCGCGAGGGCCTGCCCGGGCGCGGCCAGCACGGCGAGCGGACGGCGCCCTTCCCGGGTGTGCCGCCAGCGCAGGGCGGTGTCGAAGGCCTCGACCGCCCCGCCTCTCGTACGCAGCCGGGGAGCGCCCTGCGCGGAATCCGCGGCCACGCGCGCGTGGCGGGTGAGGTGGTCCCCGAAGGGGGCGGGCCGGAGGTGGTGGGCGGCGGCGATCAGGGGCAGGGCGAGGAGGACGGCGGCGAGCGGCCGCAGGAAGCTTTCGCGCGGGCGGCGAGGCGCGGGCTCCGGGCGCGGCAGCGGTGGCGGGGCGGTCCGCCGTGCGGGTCCCGCCTCTGTCGTCACGTCGAGCGGTACGACCGCCATCCCACGCCCCCTCCCTCACCACCAGGCACAAATCAAGCGCAGAGCGTAGCGGCGGCAAGGGGTGCGGGGTTCGCGGACGGCGGCGACACGGCGGGCGGGCCGGCGGCCGTCCCCCGTTCGGCGGTGAGCCGTTCCTTGCGGTCAGGCCCCGCCGGTGTGGACCTGGAACGCCGCTCGGCGTACCGCCTTCGCGAGGGCCGGGTCGGGGTGTGCGGCGGCGAGGGCGACCAGGACCTGCACGGTGCGGGGGTGGCCGACGGCGCGGACCTCTTCGATCAGCGCGGGCACGGTGGGCTGCACCGCGGACTCCAAGTGCCGTACGAGCAGCGGTGCTTCACCGTGATCGGCGACGGCCGCGGCCGTGTCGACCCAGAGCCAGGTGGCCTCTTCGCGGGTGAGGACCGTGTGCACGTCCTCGGGGTCGGCGCCCTCGTACTCGGCCAGCCACAGCAGGGCGTAGGCGCGCAGGCCCGGCTCCTCCGCGCAGCGGCGTACCTCGGGCTCGGCCGGCGCGCCGACGACACGCAGCGCCTCGAAGGCGAGGCCGCGCAGGAGCGCGTCCTCCCCGCGGGCGGCGCCGAGGAGTTCGGTGATGGCGTTCCCGACGTCGCGGGCGGCGAGCCAGGCGCGGTACTCGGCGCGGGCCGCGTTCGGACGCAGGCGCGCGCAGCCGCGCAGCATGTCCTCGGCGGCCACCTCGATGTTCCCGGCCGGGGACTGGGCGGCGACGCAGATCTGCTCCAGCTTGACCCAGACCGCCCAACTGCCCAGCGGCGTAAGGGTGGCGGCCTCGTCGGCGTACGTCAGCGCGCCGACGGAGGCCAGGCCCGCGAGGGACCAGTCGAGCAGGGGAAGGAGCGGGGTGTCCTCGGGCGGCACCGGCTCGGGCTGCGGCCCGTAGGGGATCTCGCAGCGCTCCGTGCGCAGTTCGGCGACGCGCTGGTCGAGGAGGTCGAGGAGCTGGGCGGCCGGCACCGGGCCCGCCATCAGCTGGCAGAAGGAGAGCAACTGCGGTACGGCCTCGACGACTTCGGCCACCGAGGCGGGCTCCAGGGAGTCCGGCGCCGGGTGGACGAGCGACCAGGCGTCGAACAGGGCGACCCAGCCGCGCAGCACGGCCGTGTCGTCGCGATCCCAGACGCGCAGCCGCCAGCCGGGCCGGGCGATGTCGCCGTGCACCTCGACGAGGCCGGCCAGCCGTGCGGTGTCCCAGTCGGCGCGGACCTGGCCGACGGTCAGGCCCAGATCGGCGGCGGCGCGGCGCGCGGTGGCGTCCGAGAGGGTGCCCTTGCCGTCATCCGTGCCGGTGCCGTTGCCGGGGCTCAGCGTGGAGTCCGCCCAGCGCGCCACGCGGACGGCGGCGGCCAGGCCCTGCCGGGCGGCACGGGCCAGCTCGGCGGGCGGCGGGGTGCCCTCCGGGGGGCGCGGCGCGGGCCGCCGGACCGCGGTGCGCGGGGCGGCGGCGGCCAGGGGCTGGCGGCGCGGGCCGACGAGTCGGAGCCTGGAGTCGCGCGGGGTACGGGACGTCACTGGAGCAGTGTCCAGGGTCACCCCGCGAATTCCCAAACGGGAGCTGTTGTTCGGTGTTCGGCCCGCGGTTCGCCGGGGCCGTCGGCGGCTCACATCAGCGGTGTCAGGAAGCGCCGCAGCGTCTCCTCGTACCTCTCCGGGTCCGCGTTCCACATCGCGTTGTGCGGGGCGTCGTCGACCGTGTGCAGGGTGACCAGGTCCGGGCGCCGGTCCGCCAGCCTGCGGGAGGGCGCCCAGGGCGCCACCTCGTCGTCGGGGCCGTGCAGCACGAGCGTGGGGACCTTGAGGGCGCGCGGGTCGACGGCCTCGGTGAGCCGGTCGCCGCTCAGGCCCGTGCGACCCTGCGCGGCCCGCACCGCGAGCGGCAGCAGTGGCGCCGGCGTGC
Organism: Streptomyces sp. NPDC050264; assembly: GCF_040655895.1. Classification (NCBI taxonomy): domain Bacteria; kingdom Bacillati; phylum Actinomycetota; class Actinomycetes; order Kitasatosporales; family Streptomycetaceae; genus Streptomyces; species Streptomyces sp. NPDC050264. Next base: position 372,939 of record NZ_JBFAKV010000007.1, on the reverse strand, counting down.
GCCGGGCGCCGGCCAGGGCACGCAGCGTCGCCTCCCAGCTGAGCACCGGGGAGTCGAGGACCAGGCCCGTGACGCGGTCGCGCAGCGCCGAGTGCGCCGCGGCGTGCAGGGCCATGGCGGCCCCCGTGGACCAGCCGTGCAGGATCACGTTCCGGGCGCCGAAACGCACGGCGTAGCGGATCGCGGCGTCCAGGTCGCGCCACTCCGTCTCGCCGAGGTGGCCGAGGCCGTCCGGGGAGCGGGGCGCGCCGAGGTCGCCGCGGTAGGCGAGGGAGAGCACCGGGAACTGCTGGTGGTGCAGGAACCCCATGACGTTCATGGGGTGCTCGCGCGTGGTGCCGAGGCCGTGCACCGTGATGACCCAGGTGTCGCGCACGCCGGGCACGAACCAGGCGGGCAGCGCCCCGAGTTCGCCCGGGACGTCGACGTCGGCGTGGTCGAGGCCGAGCGCGGACTTGGGGTCGCCGATGTGCACCTGCGGCGTGAGCCACCCCTTGCCGCCGGGTTCGACGGTGCCGTGGGTGACGCGCTCCAGGCGGCGTACGACGGTGTCCGCCGCGTGCGGCGCCGATTCGATCACGGGTCCGACGACCGCGTGGTAGTTGTCGCCGGCGAGGCCGTACGTGCCGGGACGCAGCGAGGCCAGGTCACGGGTGAGGGTGATCCGGCCCGCGGCGACGGCGTGGACGGTGAGCCGGGGCTCGGTGGGCAGGGGGCGCCCCGCGGGTGCCTTGAGCGCGGCGTCGCTGGCCAGCCGGCCGGCGGCGATCGCGGCGGCGGAGACCCCGAGCACGGCGGTGACGGCAGCGGCTGTCGCTTTGACGGTACGCACCCGTCCAGTGTCGACGGACGGGCCCGCGCGGGCCAGTGGGGCGGCGGGTGGGAGTGACACCCGTCGGCCCGCGTGCCGGGCGGGTCGGATTTTCCGGGGAGGGGCCAGCCTACTCGGCGCCCGGCTGCTGCCCGTAGCCGCTCAGCCGCTCCCCCACCTCCCGCAGCTGCTCGTCGGTGAGGAGAGAGGGGGTGCGGCCGGGGACGGAGTGGGCGGTGAGCCAGAGGCGGCACATCCACTCCAGTTGTGCTGTGCGGTCGTAGGCGGCGGTGAGGGTGGATCCGTATGTGACGGTCCCGTGATTCTGCAGCAGGCACCCGGAGCGTCCGGCCAGGGCGACGAGCATGTTCTCGGCCAACTCGTCCGTTCCGTACGTCGCATAAGGGGCGACACGCACCAAGCCTCCCAGGGCCGCCGTCATGTAATGGACGGGCGGGAGTTCGGTGACGAGCGTGGACACCGCGGTGGCGTGCACCGCGTGAGTGTGCACGACGGCGCGCGCGCCGGTGTGCCGGTAGACGGCCAGGTGCATCGGGAGTTCGCTGGTGGGGGCGAGCGTGCCGGTGTGCTGTCTGCCGTCGAGATCGACGGCGACGAGGTCGCGCGGGCCGAGCCGGTCGTAGGGGACGCCGCTCGGGGTGACGAGGACGGCCTCTCCGACGCGTACGGAGACATTGCCGGAAGTGCCCACGACCAGCCCGTCGCTCACTGTCCTGCGGGCTGTCGCCACCAGTTCTTCCCACGCCTGCGCGAGTTCCGTCATGGAACGCATCCTGTCAGGTATACGTAATACGACATAAGGGCATAGATCGCCCTCTCAGAACCATTGGCTGGCCTTCGACGGGCAAGACGGGATCTTCCAGTAATCTCTGGGAGATTTGTCATGAACGTCGCCATCCGGGGGGAAACATGGCTCGTGATCACAAACCGTCCCGCCGCCGCGTCACCATCGCGGCGGCGACGTCGGTGGCCGCTCTGACACTGGGGGGGACCGCACTGGCAGAACTGCCCGCACACGCCGCGGGCCTGCCGCGGGGCCACGACGTCTCCTCGCACCAGAAGCACGTCAACTGGGGTAAAGCGAAAAGCAAGGGGGCCCGGTTCGTCTACGTGAAGGCGACCGAGTCGACGACCTACAAGAACCCCTACTTCACACAGCAGTACAACGGCGCACGCCAGGCCCGCATCGTCCGGGGCGCCTACCACTTCGCCGTGCCCAACAAGTCGTCGGGCAGGACGCAGGCCTCGTACTTCGTGCGCAACGGCGGGGCCTGGTCGGGGGACGGCTGGACGCTGCCACCCGCGCTCGACATCGAATACAACCCGTACAGCGCGAAGAAGTGCTACGGCCTGAGCAAGGCCCGGATGGTCTCGTGGATCAGGTCCTTCAGCGACGAGGTCAGGCGCGCGACCGGGCGGCGCCCGGTGATCTACACGAACTACAACTGGTGGAAGAAGTGCACCGGCAACAGCCAGGCCTTCGCCGCCAACCACGCCCTGTGGCTCGCCCGCTACGACGAGAGCTCCGGGGCGCTGCCCGCCGGGTGGTCGTACTGGACCTTCTGGCAGTACGACAACGGCGGCAGCCTGCCGGGTGACCAGAATGTGTTCAACGGCTCGATGGCCCAATTGAAGAGGTTCGCCCGGGGGTAGCCGACCGGGGCCGGCAGTCCCGCGGAACCCTTGATTCCGGGCCCTCCGCGGGACCGATCCGGAACCTCCGCCGCCGCGCCGGACGAAGCGGAGCGGCAGCACTCCGCTTGCGGTCACCGCACAGCCCGACCCAGTTCATCTTCCGTTCACTCGGCTTGCTTACGTTCATCGTGCCACTGACGTCCGAACGAAGCCTGGGTAAATGGAACACATCACGCTGCTCCTTGCGATCGTGATCGTTACCGCGCTGGTCTTTGATTTCACCAACGGTTTCCACGACACCGCCAACGCGATGGCGACGACCATCTCGACAGGCGCCCTCAAGCCGAAGACGGCGGTGGCCATGTCCGCCGTGCTGAACCTCGTCGGAGCGTTTCTCTCCGTGGAGGTCGCGAAGACCATCTCCGGCGGCATCATCAACGAGGACGGCCTCAAGACCGAGGTCATCTTCGCGGCGCTCGTCGGCGCCATCCTCTGGAACCTGCTGACCTGGCTGGTCGGCCTGCCGTCCAGTTCCTCGCACGCGCTGTTCGGCGGCCTCATCGGCGCCGCGGTCATGTCGATGGGCTGGTCGTCGGTGAACGGCGGCACCGTCGTCACCAAGGTGCTGCTGCCCGCGGTCGCCGCGCCGATCGTCGCCGGTCTCGCCGCGATGCTCGCCACGCGCCTCACCTACCGCATCAGCAAGAAGACCGACCAGAAGGCGACCGCCAAGGGCTACCGCGCCGGGCAGATCGCCTCGGCCGGCCTCGTCTCCCTCGCGCACGGCACGAACGACGCGCAGAAGACGATGGGCATCATCACCCTCGCCCTGATCACCGGCGGCGTCCTCGCGCCGGGCGCGAACCCGCCGCTGTGGGTCATCGTCTCGGCCGGCATGGCCATCGCGATGGGCACCTACCTGGGCGGCTGGCGCATCATCCGCACCATGGGCAAGGGCCTCACCGACCTCGCCCCGCAGCAGGGCTTCGCCGCGCAGACCAGCGCCGCGACCGCGATCCTCGCCTCCTCGCACATCGGCTTCTCGCTCTCCACCACCCAGGTCTGCTCCGGCGCCGTGATGGGTTCCGGGCTCGGCCGCAAGGGCGGTGTCGTCCGCTGGTCGACCGCCACCCGGATGTTCGTCGCGTGGGGCCTGACCCTGCCGGCCGCCGGTCTCGTCGGCGCGGGCGCCGAGTTCCTCACCAAGCAGGGCCCGTGGGGCGTCGGACTCACGGCGCTTCTCCTGATCAGCGGCGCCGCGGTCATCTGGAAGCTGTCCCGCCGCGACTCCGTCGACCACACGAGCGTCACCCCCGACGCGGCCGACTCCGCCGAGGAGCCCGCGGGCGTCGTGACCACGGCGATCGCCGCCGTCAGCCCGCCGCCGATCGCCGCGCTCGTGGAGTCCGGGGCATCGGCCGAGATGAAGTCCACGATCCCCGCACCGGCCCCGGCCGTGGCCGACCCCGCGCGCCCCGCCGGCGCCACGCTGTAAGGAAGCAGGACCAGCTATGAAGATCGACTGGGCGGCTCTCGGCTCCGTCTTCGGGGTCAGTCTCGTGGTCACCGTGGCCCTGGTGGGCCTGTTCACCCTCGGCATCGTGGGCCTCTCCAAGCGGGAGTCCACGGCGCAGCGCGGCGGCTCGGCGACGGTCGCCACGTCCGGCGCGTACCTGTGCTTCGCGCTGTGCGCGGCCGCCGTGGCGTACGGAATCTTTCTGATCGTGGCCTGACTTGGACCTGCCCCGACCCGAACCGACGACGGCGCCCCACGGACTCCTTGTCCGTGGGGCGCCGTCGTCCGTCGTCCACCGTCGTCCGCGCGGGGACGAGGAGAAGGACGGCGGCACGGCCTCCCGTCCCGTACCTGTACGTACGTCTCGTCGATGGCCGCTTCCACGCAGGCGTCGCTCTCCAGTTGTCCCTGCTGCTCGGTTCGTCCGCGGCCCTTGCCGTCGCGTGCCGTAGCGGCCCGCCTTTGTTTTGCGCGCTGGGGCGGGGTCGGACGCGTGTCCGGCGCGTCGGGGCCTCTGTGTGGACCTCCCCACACTCCGCTCTCCCAGGTCAACGGCGAGTTGACGCGCCTTCGCGGACCGTGGTGGACTTCCCGGGCCATATACGGCAGCAGTCCGAGGAAGCCGGTGCGAATCCGGCGCGGTCCCGCCACTGTGAGCCCTCCTCCGGGGAGGGCGAGCCAGGAACTCTCGCTGCCGGTCTCGTCGAACCAGGGCGTGGACACCCTGAGTGAGGACAACTACCGCCATGTTCGCCCTGCGCGGCGCGGCGCGGGCCGAGCGCGTCTTCGCGTCCGGTGCCGCCGCCGGACTCCTCGCCGACCTGCTGTTCGGTGATCCGCGTCGAGGGCACCCCGTCGCCGGTTTCGGCCGGGCCGCGGGAGCCGTGGAACGTGTGCTGTGGCGGGACCACCGTGGGTGGGGAGCCGCGCACACCGTGATCTGCGCGGGTGGAGCCGCCGCTGTCGGCGCCCTCGCCGCCCGTGCCGTACGCCGCTCCCCCGCCGCCTCCGTCGCGCTGACCGCCGCCGCCACCTGGGCCGTGCTCGGCGGCACCTCGCTGGGCCGGGAGGCGCGGGGCGTCGGGTCCGCGCTCGAGGCCGGGGACGTGGAGCTGGCACGGGAGCTGCTGCCGCGGCTGTGCGGCCGGGATCCGCAGGGACTGGACGCCGACGGGATCGCGCGCGGGGTCGTCGAGTCCGTCGCCGAGAACACCTCGGACGCCGTCGTGGGCGCGCTGGTGTGGGGCGCCCTGGGCGGGGTGCCGGGCCTGCTCGCCTTCCGGGCCGTGAACACGCTGGACGCGATGGTCGGGCACAAGTCCTTCAAATACCGCCGGTTCGGCTGGGCCTCGGCCCGGCTCGACGATGTGGCCGGGTGGCCGGGGGCGCGGCTGACGGGAGCGCTGGCCGTGCTGGCGGGCGGGCGGCCGCGCGAGGCCGCCCGGGCCTGGCGCGAGGACGCGGGGCGCCATCCGAGTCCCAACGCGGGGGTCGTCGAGGCCTCGTTCGCGGGGGCGCTCGGGGTGCGGCTCGGCGGGACGCTGGCGTACGGGGGCAGGATCGAGCACCGGCCCGTGCTGAACGCGCGCGGGCGCGCGGTGCGGGTGTCGGACGTGGAGCGGGCCGCGCGGTTGTCGCGGCGGGTGAGTGTGGCGGCGTGGGGAGTCTGTGTGGCCGGGCGGTTGTTGGTGCGAGGGTCTCTGCGAGGACGTCGATGAGTGGGCGCGGAGGCGGGCTGCTCGTCGCCGGGACCACGTCGGACGCCGGGAAGAGCGTGGTCACCGCGGGGATCTGCCGGTGGCTCGTACGGCAGGGCGTGAAGGTCGCGCCGTTCAAGGGGCAGAACATGTCCCTGAACTCGTTCGTGACGCGCGAGGGCGCCGAGATCGGGCGGGCGCAGGCGATGCAGGCGCAGGCCGCCCGGGTCGAGCCGACCGCGCTGATGAATCCGGTGCTGCTCAAACCGGGCAGCGACCGCAGCAGCCAGGTCGTGCTCATGGGCAAGCCCGTGGGTGAGATGAGCGCGCGGGGCTATCACGGGGCGCGGCAGGGCGCGTTGCTCGACACCGTCGTGGGATGCCTGGAGGAGTTGCGGGGCAGCCATGACGCCGTGATCTGTGAAGGGGCCGGTTCCCCGGCCGAGATCAATCTTCGGCGTACCGACATCGTGAACATGGGGATCGCGCGGGCGGCCCGGCTGCCGGTGCTGGTGGTCGGGGACATCGACCGGGGTGGTGTGTTCGCCTCGTTCTTCGGTACGACGGCGCTGCTCGCGCCCGAGGACCAGGAGCTGCTCGCCGGGTATCTGGTGAACAAGTTCCGGGGTGACGTCAGCCTGCTCGAACCCGGGCTCGACATGCTCAAGTCCCTTACCGGACGGCCCACTTACGGCGTACTCCCCTATCAGCACGGTCTCGGTATCGACGAGGAGGACGGGCTGCGGGTGTCCCTGCGGGGCACGGTGCGCGAGTCCGTGGTGGCGCCGCCCGTCGGCGAGGACGTGCTGCGGGTCGCCGTGTGCGCGGTGCCGCTGATGTCGAACTTCACGGATGTCGACGCGCTGGCCGCCGAGCCGGGTGTCGTGGTCCGGTTCGTGGACCGCGCCGAGGAGCTGGTGGACGCCGATCTGGTGGTCGTGCCGGGCACGCGCGGAACGGTGAAGGCGCTGGAATGGCTGCGGGAGCGCGGGCTCGCGGACGCGCTGGCGCGGCGGGCCGCCGAGGGGCGCCCGGTGCTCGGCATCTGCGGCGGGTTCCAGGTGCTCGGGGAGCGCGTCGAGGACGAGGTCGAGTCACGGGCCGGTGTCGTGAGCGGGCTCGGGCTGCTTCCCGTACGCGTGCGGTTCGAGCGGGAGAAGACCCTGGCGCGGCCGGTGGGCGAGGCGCTCGGGGAGTATGTCGAGGGGTACGAGATCCATCACGGGGTCGCGGAGGTGCTCGGCGGGGACGCCTTCTTGGACGGGTGCCGGGTGGGGGCCGTCTGGGGGACGCACTGGCACGGGTCGTTGGAGTCGGACGGGTTCCGGCGGGCGTTCCTGCGGGCGGTCGCGGAGGCGGCCGGGCGGCGGTTCGTGCCGGCGCCGGACACGTCGTTCGCCGCGTTGCGGGAGGAGCAGCTGGACCGGCTCGGGGATCTGGTGGAGCGGTATGCCGATACGGAGGCTTTGTGGCGGCTGATCGAAGGCGGGGCCCCGGCCGGGTTGCCGTTTGTTCCGCCGGGGGCCCCGTCGTGAGTGTCGTCGCGCATGCAGCCCTGGGAGGTCGCCCCCGCCGCCCCGACCCGACCCGGCCCCGGGGGCTGCGCCCCCGGTCCCCCCTAGGGCCCGTCTGCAAACTCCCCTCTGCCCGGCGACGCCCGGCACGCACTCTCGCGGCCCGCGGCGGAGCCGCTCATCGATACAGCCCCGCGCCCCTCACGGGGCGCCTCAACTCATCGGAGGATGACGGCTGATGCCCACCCCGTACCCGTTCACCGCCCTCGTCGGCCAGGACGACCTGCGGCTCGCCCTGTTGCTGAACGCCGTCTCCCCCGCCGTCGGCGGTGTACTGGTGCGCGGCGAGAAGGGGACCGCCAAGTCCACTGCCGTGCGGGCCCTTTCGGCGCTGCTGCCCGATGTGGACGTCGTCCCCGGATGCCGGTTCTCGTGCGCCCCGGCCGCGCCCGACCCGCAGTGCCCGGACGGTCCGCACGAGGTCGGCCCGGGAGTTCACCGGGCCGCGCGCATGGTCGAGTTGCCGGTCGGCGCGTCCGAGGACCGGCTCGTCGGCGCGCTCGACATCGAGCGGGCGCTCTCCGAGGGCGTGAAGGCCTTCGAGCCGGGGCTGCTCGCCGACGCGCACCGCGGGATCCTCTACGTCGACGAGGTGAACCTGCTCCACGACCACTTGGTCGACCTGCTCCTCGACGCCGCGGCCATGGGCGCCTCCTACGTCGAGCGCGAGGGCGTCTCCGTACGGCATGCGGCGCGCTTCCTCCTCGTCGGGACGATGAACCCCGAGGAGGGCGAGCTGCGGCCGCAGTTGCTCGACCGGTTCGGGCTGACCGTGGAGGTCGCCGCGTCGCGGGAGCCGGAGCAGCGCGTGCAGGTCGTCAAGCGGCGGCTCGCCTACGACGACGACCCCGAGGGCTTCACCGCGCGCTGGGCCGGCGAGGAGGCCGGCGTGCGCGAGCGGATCGCCGCCGCCCGCGCCCTGCTGCCCCAAGTGCGCCTCGGTGACGGGGCGTTGACCCGGATCGCCGCGACGTGTGCCGCGTTCGAGGTGGACGGGATGCGGGCCGACATCGTGATGGCCCGTACCGCGACCGCGCTCGCCGCGTGGGCGGGGCGCACCGATGTGCTCGCGGAGGACGTGCGGCAGGCCGCGCTGCTCGCGCTCCCGCACCGGCGGCGCCGCAATCCCTTCGACGCGCCGGGCCTCGACGAGGACAAGCTCGACGAGACCCTGGACGAGTTCGGGCCCGACGACCCCGATGACGATCCCGGGGGCGACGGCCCGGACGACGGGGGCCCCGGCGGTGGCGGCGGCCTGCCGCCCCGGAACGGCCCGCAGGACGGCCCTGAGCAGGACGGGTCCTCGCAGGACGGGCCCGAGGCGGACGGCGCCGAGCCGCGGGAGGCCGCCGAGGAGCCGGCGGGCGCGCCCGCGCCCGGCGGCGCCCGGGAGCAGCGGGCCGTCTCGGCCGGTGAGCCGTTCCGTACGAAGATGCTGAGCGTCCCGGGTCTGGGCGAGGGGGCCGCCGGGCGGCGGTCCAGGGCGCGGACCGAGCACGGCCGCACGACGGGCGCCGTCCGGCCCCGGGGCACCCTGACCAAGCTGCACCTGGCCGCCACGGTGCAGGCGGCCGCGCCGCATCAGCGGGCGCGCGGACGGTCGGGGCGCGGGCTCGTGGTGCGCCGCGACGACCTGCGGCAGGCCACCCGGGAGGGTCGCGAGGGAAATCTGGTCCTCTTCGTCGTGGACGCCTCCGGGTCGATGGCCGCGCGGCAGCGGATGGGCGCCGTGAAGGGCGCCGTGCTGTCGCTGCTGCTCGACGCGTACCAGCGGCGCGACAAGGTGGGGCTCGTGACGTTCCGCGGGACGGGGGCCGAGGTGGCGCTGCCGCCGACGTCGAGCGTGGACACGGCCGCGGCCCGGCTCGAATCGCTGCCGACAGGTGGGCGCACGCCGCTGGCCGCGGGGCTGCTCAAGGCGCACGAGGTGCTGCGCGTCGAGCGGCTGCGGGACCCGGCGCGGCGGCCGCTGATGGTCGTGGTGACCGACGGGCGGGCCACGGGCGGGCCCGAGCCGGTGAAGCTGGCCGGCCGCGCGGCCGGACTGCACGCCGTCGAGGGGACGGCGTCCGTCGTCGTCGACTGCGAGTCGGGCATGGTGCGGCTCGGGCTCGCCGGGCAGCTGGCCGGTCAACTCGGCGGCTCCGCCGTCACGTTGGAGGAACTGCGGGCCGACGCCATCGCCGGACTCGTCAAGGACGTACAGGGAACGAACCAGACCCGCAGGAGGGCCGCCTGATGCCGCAGGGACAGCCGAGTGTCGTACCGGACGACGGGCTGACGACACGTCAGCGCCGCAACCGCCCGCTGGTGTTCGTGCACACCGGCATCGGCAAGGGCAAGTCGACGGCCGCGTTCGGGCTCGCGCTGCGGGCCTGGAACCAGGGCTGGCCGATCGGGGTGTTCCAGTTCGTCAAGTCGGCGAAGTGGAAGGTCGGCGAGGAGAACGCGCTGAAGGTCCTCGGCGCCTCCGGCGAGGGCGGCACCGTCGACTGGCACAAGATGGGCGAGGGCTGGTCGTGGGTGCAGCGCGGCATCCACGGCGACAACTCCGACAACGAGGAGAAGGCCCGCGAGGGCTGGGAGCAGGTGAAGCGGGACCTGGCCGCCGAGACGTACAAGCTGTACGTGCTCGACGAGTTCGCGTATCCGATGCACTGGGGCTGGATCGACGTGGACGAGGTGGTGGAGGTGCTGCGCAACCGGCCCGGCACGCAGCACGTCGTCATCACGGGCCGCAACGCCCCTGAGAAACTGGTCGAGTTCGCGGATCTCGTCACCGACATGTCGAAGGTGAAGCACCCGATGGACGCGGGCCAGAAGGGCCAGCGGGGCATCGAGTGGTGACAGGCACGACCGGGGCGACCGTGGACGTTCCGCGGCTGGTCATCGCCGCGCCCGCGTCCGGGTCCGGCAAGACGACCGTGGCGACGGGCCTGATGGCCGCGTTCGCCGAGCGCGGTCTCGCCGTGTCGCCGCACAAGGTCGGGCCCGACTACATCGACCCGGGCTACCACGCCCTCGCGACGGGACGTCCCGGCCGGAACCTGGACGCGTACATGTGCGGGCCCGACCTCGTCGGCCCGCTGTTCGCGCACGGCGCGCAGGGCTGCGAACTGGCCGTCGTGGAAGGCGTGATGGGCTTGTTCGACGGCGCCTCGGGGCAGGGCGAGCTGGCCTCGACGGCTCATGTCGCCAAGCTGCTCAAGGCGCCCGTCGTGCTGGTCGTCGACGCCTCGTCGCAGTCGCGTTCGGTGGCGGCGCTGGTGCACGGCTTCGCCTCGTTCGACCCACAGGTACGGCTCGCGGGCGTCATCCTCAACAAGGTCGGTTCGGAGCGGCACGAGCTGCTGCTCCGGGAGGCCCTGGAGGAGGTCGGTGTGCCGGTCTTCGGCGCGTTGCGCCGGGTACCTCAAGTGGCCACGCCCGCACGGCACCTGGGGCTCGTCCCGGTGGCCGAGCGGAGTTCCGATGCGGTGGGTTCGGTGCGCGCGGCCGCGGCGATGGTGCGCGAGGGCTGCGATCTGGAGGGCCTGCTGGCGCTGGCACGTACGGCTCCGCCGCTGGTGACGGAGGCGTGGAGTCCCGCACCCCAGGAGAAGCGGCCGGCCGGGCCGCGCGCCGCCGCCCCGGTCGTGGCGGTGGCCGGCGGCCCCGCCTTCACCTTCTCCTACGCCGAGCACGCCGAACTGCTCACCGCGGCGGGCGCCCGGGTGGCCACCTTCGACCCGCTCCATGACGAACAGCTCCCGGAGGGCACCGCCGCGATCGTCATCGGCGGCGGCTTCCCGGAGGTCTACGCCCCCGAGCTCTCCGCCAACGGCCGGCTCCGCAAGGCCGTCGCGGAACTGGCCCGCACCGGCGCCCCCGTCGTCGCCGAATGCGCGGGCCTGCTGTACCTGTCGCGGTCCCTCGACGGCCAGGAGATGTGCGGCGTGCTGGACGCGGACGCGCGGATGACGAGCCGGCTCACGCTCGGCTACCGGGACGCCGTCGCCGTCTCCGACAGCGTGCTCGCCCCGGCCGGCGCCCGGCTGCGCGGCCACGAGTTCCACCGCACCGCCCTCGAACCGGGCGCCGGGCCCGCGCCCGCGTGGGGCATGCGGCTGCCGGCACCGCGCGTCGAGGGCTTCGTACAGCAGGGGGTGCACGCCAGCTATCTGCACACCCACTGGGCGGCGCTGCCGGACATCGCCCGGCGCATCGTGGACCGGTGCGCGGCGCCGTGAGCTCAGCCGGCGAGGCCCACGACGAGCCAGATGAACGCCGCTCCCGCGACCGTGCACAGCAGTGTCGAGCGGGCGGGGTGGTCGTGGTGGGCCTCGGGCAGGATCTCGGCGGCGGCCAGGTACAGCAGCACTCCGCCGAAGAATCCGAGATAGCCGCCGAGCAGTTGCTCCGGAATGGTGAACAGGAGCGTCGACGCGGCGCCCACCACCGGGGCCGCCGCGTCGGCGAGCAGCATCATCGTCGCCTTGCGGCGGGCGTTCCCGTACAGGCGCGTGATCGTGTACGTGTTGAAGCCGTCGGCGAAGTCGTGCGCGATCACCGCCAGCGCCACGGCGAGGCCCATGCCGCCGCCCACCTGGAACGCGGCGCCGATCGCGATGCCGTCCATCATGCTGTGCCCGACCATCGCCCCGGCCGCCGTGAGGCCGACCTCGGGGGCTCTGCCGTGCTCGTGCTCGTCGCCACCGTGAGCGGCCTGGCGCTGGGCGAGGAGGTGTTCCAGGACGTGCGCGCCGAGGAACCCCGCGACGAACAGCAGCAGCGCCGCCGGCACCCCGAAGACCGGTCCGCCCGCCGCGTCCAGGGCCTCCGGGAGCAGGTCGAGGCCGACCACGCCGAGCATCAGCCCACCCGCCAGACCGAGCACCAGGTGGCGCCGGTCGGTGACCCGCCTCGCGGTCCAGCCGCCGACCAGGGTCATCACAAAAGCGCCGAGCGCCACGAACACCGCCATAGGCCCTGCCTAACCCATCCGACCCCCGTGGCGCACATCCGACACCGTCCGGACGCCGTGGTCGTCGGGGTCGGGGCGCGCGCCGGGGCGGCCTCCGACGAGGTGCTGGGGCTCGTCCGGTCCGTCCTGGCGGAGGCGGGGGCCGGGGCGGGCGACGTGGTGGCGCTCGCGACGGTCGACGCGAAGGGGCGGGAGCCCGGGATCGTGGCGGCGGCCGCGGCGCTCGGGGTGCCTCTGGTGACGTACGCCGCCGGGCTGCTCGCCGCCGTGCCGGTCCCGCACCCTTCGCGGAGGGCGCGCGGTGCGGTGGGCACGCCGTCGGTCGCCGAGGCGGCCGCGCTCGCCGGCGGGGGTGAGCTGCTCGTACCCAAACGGATCTCGGCGGGGGCGGGTGGCGGGGCCGGACGGGTGACGTGCGCCGTGGCCCGGGCCGGGTAGGGTCCGGTCCCTCTCCGCCTTCCGCGCCCCGTCTTTTCGTGACTTTCGTGTTCAGACTGCGTACGCCCCCTGTACGTCTTCCCGTACGTCCCCCGCAAGGAGCCCGTCCCGTGCACACTCCGCCCCCGGCCCAGCTCGCCGCCCTGGAGCGGCGGCTCGACGACGCCCGCGGCCCGTACGACCGGGCCGACGTGATGGTCCTGCTCGTCGGGCAGGGCTCCGCCGACCCCGCGGTCAATGCCGAACTCTGCGCGGCGGCACGGCTGTTGTGGGAGGGCAGCGGGTACGCCGGGGTCGAACCCGCCTTTGTGTCGGTGGCGGCGCCGGACGTGCCCTCGGGGCTCGACCGGTGTGCGGCGCTCGGGGCGCGGCGGGTGGTCGTGCTGCCGTACGAGGCGCTGCCGTCGGACCGGTTCTGGGCGCATGCCTCGGGGTGGGCCGACGCGCGCCCGGAGGTGGAGGTGCGGCGCGGGACGTTCCCCGACGGGCCGTCGAACGCGGCGGGCGGGCCCGACCTCCGGCATCACGGGGACGCGGAAGTGCGGGACGACGGCGAGAAGTTGACGGACCTCGCCGTGAACGTCCGTACCGGTACGCCACCCACGTGGCTGCGGGAACATCTCGCCGGCTCACTGGAAGGCCTCGCGGCGTATCCGGACGGGCGGGCGGCGCGGGCGGCGGTGGCCGCGCGGCACGGGGTGCCGGTGGAGCGGGTCCTGCTCACGGCCGGGGCGGCCGAGGCGTTCGTCCTGCTGGCGCGGGCGCTTCGGGTGCGGCGCCCGGTGGTGGTCCATCCGCAGTTCACGGAACCGGAGGCGGCGCTGGCGGATGCCGGGCACGCGGTCGGGCGGGTGCTGTTGCGGGAGGAGGACGGGTTCCGGCTCGACGCCTCGCTGGTGCCCCGGGACGCCGATCTGGTGGTCGTCGGCAATCCGACGAACCCGACGTCCGTGCTGCATCCCGCCGAGGATGTGGCCCGGCTCGCGCGGCCGGGGCGGGTGCTCGTCGTCGACGAGGCGTTCATGGACGCCGTACCGGGTGAACGGGAGTCCCTGGCCGGGCGGACGGACGTGCCCGGTCTCGTGGTGCTGCGGAGCCTGACGAAGACGTGGGGGCTGGCGGGCCTGCGCATCGGGTACGTGCTGGCCGAGCCGCAGGTGGTGGCTGCGCTGGAGCACGCTCAGCCGTTGTGGCCGGTGTCGTCGCCCGCGCTGGCGGCCGCGCAGGCGTGCGTGTCGGCGCGCGGGGTCTCCGAGGCGGCCGACGCGGCGCTGGCCGTCGCGGCGGACCGGGAGTATCTGGTGGGCCTGCTGCGGGAGTTGGCCGGTCTCGGGGTGTCGGTGGCGGGCCCTGCGGAGGGGCCGTTCGTGCTGGTACGGGTACCGGGCGCTCGCGCTGTGCGGGAGCAGTTGCGTGGGCGCGGTCTTGCTGTGCGGCGGGGCGATACGTTTCCGGGGCTGGGGGCGGATTGGGTGCGGGTCGCTGTGCGGGATCGGGGGGTCAGTGCGGGGTTTGTGGCGGCGTTGAGGGAGGCGCTGGGCGGTTGAGGCGGGGGGCTCCGCCGGGTTACGGGGTGGGCCCGGGTTGCTCGCGGTTCCCTGCCGGGGGGCCGTGTGCGCGTTGCGGTACGTCGTGGTTGCTCGCGCCGTTCCCCGCGCCCCCTAACGGGGTCCCCGCCGCGCGCCCGTTCCCGTACGGCACGCCCTCCAACGACCCCCGCCGCACGCCCGTTCCCGCACGCCGTCGCTACTCACGCCGACCCCCGCACCCCCCAACAGACACCCGCCACGCGCCCGTTCCCGTACGACACGCCCTCCAACGGCCCCCCGCCGCACGCCCGTTCCCGCACGCCGTCGCTACTCACGCCAATCCCCGCACCCCCCAACAGGCCCCCGCCACGCGCCCGTTCCCGTACGACACGCCCTCCAACGGCCCCCCGCCGCAAGCCCGTTCCCGCACGCCGTCGCTACTCACGCCAATCCCCGCACCCCCCAACAGGCCC